>JBJFAG010000102.1:0-3822 GCA_051887795.1 Candidatus Coproplasma sp.
GGCGTTTGCGACGGCATAGCTATGGGGCATACGGGTATGAAGTACTCCCTCCCCTCCCGTGAAATCATTGCGGACAGTGCGGAAATATTGTTAAGGGCTCACGGCTTCCAGGCGGCTGTCTTTATCGGCAACTGCGATAAAATTATCCCCGGCATGCTTATGGCTGCGGCGAGGGTTAATATCCCCTCCGTCTTTGTTTCGGGCGGGCCTATGCTGGCGGGAAGAGTACACGGCAAAAAGACCTCTCTTTCGACCATGTTTGAGGAAGTCGGCGCATATAATGCAGGTAAGATAGACAGCGAGGAGTTAAAAGAGTTTGAGTGCAACGCATGCCCCACCTGCGGTTCGTGCAGCGGTATGTTTACGGCAAACAGCTTAAACTGCCTATGCGAAGCTTTGGGCATGGCTCTGCCCGGTAACGGCACGCTGCCCATGGTATACAGCCAGAGGCTTGCACTTGCAAAGAACGCCGGCGAGGCGGTTATGAATTTGCTTAATAACAATATTCGCCCCTCCGACATCATGACTCCTGCGGCATTTAAAAACGCAGAGACGGTGGATATGGCAATTGGCGCTTCCACCAACACCGTGCTTCACCTCATTGCTATTGCAAGAGAGGCAGGCTTAACCAAAGAGCAGCTTTCGGTAGATTCGCTCAACGAGATAAGCGAAAGGACGCCCAACCTTTGCAGACTTGCCCCCGCTGGCGAACACTATATTGAGGAATTACACGAGGCAGGCGGTATCTCTGCAGTTATGAAGGAGTTGTATGACGCAGGCCTTTTAAACGGCGAGGTTATGACGGTAAGCGGTAAGCCTTTAAAGGAAGTAATCGCCGGCGCCCGCAACCGCAACAGCGAAGTTCTGCGCACCATTGAAAACGCCTATTCCAAACAGGGCGGTCTGACCGTACTCAAGGGCAACTTAGCAAAAGAGGGCTGTGTTGTCAAGAAGTCGGCAGTTGATCCCAAGATGCTTAAACACAGCGGTCCTGCAAGGTGTTTTGACAGCGAGGAAGAGGCCATGGCGGCAATCTCCGGCGGGAAGATTAAGGCGGGCGACGTAGTTGTAATCCGCTATGAAGGTCCCCTCGGCGGTCCCGGTATGAGGGAGATGCTCACCCCCACCTCTGCAATAGTTGGTGCAGGTTTAGGCGACTGCGTTGCATTAATTACCGACGGAAGGTTTTCAGGTGCAACCAGGGGTGCGGCAATCGGCCACGTCTGCCCCGAAGCTGCAGCGGGCGGTATTATAGGAATTGTTCAGGACGGGGATATAATCGAAATAGACATTCCCTCCTGCTCGCTCTCCGTTAAGCTTTCCGACGAGGAAATAGAAAAGAGATTTGCCTCCTTCACCCCCGTTGTAAAGCCTGTAAACGGATATCTTGCCCGCTATCGTGCAAGCGTAACCTCCGCCTCCGAAGGCGCTATATTTAAAAAATCTTAATTTATTACCGCCCTGAAGAGCTTTGGGGCGGTAATACCACATAAAAGCTATGAAATATAAAATCTTTAAACTTGAGGCAACAGCCGAAATTAACGAGATTTGTTGCAATATTTACGACGCTGCGCTTAACATAAACGTGTATGACGGTAAGGAGTTAAAGGTAACCCTGCCCGACTGCAAGAACGTTAACGTTGCAGTAGGTGAAAAGAGCCTGATAATCAATCAGGCAAAGAGACTTTTTAACTTTAAAAAGCAGGTTATCGGCATTGAAATACCCGAACACGTTCTGCCCTCTCTATCCATTACGGGCAACCGTGCTTTAATTTCAATTGACGGCGGCATATATGCCGATTTAAGCATTAACGGCGTCTGCGGAGAGCTTAAGACGGCAAACAGTTCATTCGCATTCGTTCAAGTGACGAGCAGTGATTTGAACGTTAACTTGTCCGACACGACGGTTAAGCATAACCTGTTTATGCAGATTGTCAGCGGCCAGCTGATTGCTGAAAATTCTTTTGCTTCGATTGCAGACTGCCACCTGAAAAACGGGAATATGGGACTTATTAATCTAAGCGTAGGTAACTGTACCTTTGAAACAGACAACGGTAACATTACCATGACGCTTGCCGGTTGTGAAGATGAATACAATACCTTAATCAGGGTTAAAAACGGCACCTCCAACAGACCAAGCACCCAGATTGAGGGAGCGCAAAATAGCGTAAATGCCTATACGGATAACGGTAACGTGCTTATCGACTTCCTGGGTGAAAAGGTGGTTATTTGCGAAGCGGCTGTTTCATCCGATGATTTACATAACGAAAACGACGCTGTAAGCGCCGAGGAGAGAACATTATGACAAGTTGCAAAAAGGGCGGTATGACCGCATCACAAAAAATACTTGCAGCCCATGCAGGGCTTGACTACGTTGAAGCAGGGCAGTTAATATCAGCTAAGCTCGATTTAGTGCTTGCAAACGACATAACAGGCCCCGTAGCTATAAAAGAATTTAAAAAGACAGGGGCTGCAAAAGTTGCGGACAATAAGTCCATTGCCTTGGTTATGGACCACTTTGCACCCAACAAGGATATTAAGAGTGCCGAACAGTGCAAAACCTGCAGAGTATTTGCCAAGGAACAGGGCATTGAAAACTTCTACGACGTAGGCAAAATGGGCATTGAACATGCACTTCTGCCCGAACTCGGTCTGGTTGGCGCAGGCTATTTAGTTATCGGTGCCGACAGCCATACCTGCACTTACGGTGCGCTCGGTGCGTTCTCCACCGGCGTTGGCTCTACGGATATGTGTGCGGGAATGTTAACCCAGACCTGTTGGTTTAAAGTTCCTTCCGCAATCAAATTCGTTCTGCACGGAGCATTTAAAAAGGGCGTTTGCGGAAAGGATTTAATACTGCATATCATTGGCATGTTGGGCGTCGACGGCTGTCTTTACAAGTCAATGGAATTTGTAGGCGACGGCGTTAAAAATCTGAACATTGACGACAGGTTTACCGTGTGCAATATGGCGATTGAGGCGGGTGCAAAAAACGGCATTTTCCCCGTGGACGAGGTTGCGCTCGAGTATATGAAGGGCAGATTTAAGAGGCCCGTCAAGATATACGAGGCCGACGAGGACGCCGTATATGATGCGGTGTACGACATTGATCTGGGTTCCCTGCAGCCTACGGTATCCTTCCCCCATCTGCCTGAAAACGCTAAAACTCCCGACCAGTGGGGAGAGCTGCCTATAGACCAGGTAGTAATCGGCAGCTGCACTAACGGCAGAATTACCGATATGAGAATTGCGGCGGAGGTACTCAAGGGCAGAAAGGTTGCCGACGGGGTGAGAACAATTATTATCCCCGCAACCCAGGATATTTACAGGCAGTGCATTGACGAGGGCTTGGCGCAGATCTTCTTAGAGGCGGGTGCAATCATCTCCACCCCCACCTGCGGCCCCTGCCTTGGCGGTTACATGGGAATACTTGCAGACGGTGAGAGGTGCGTTTCCACCACTAACCGTAACTTTGTGGGCAGAATGGGACACGTCAACAGCGAGGTTTATTTAGCTTCGCCTTACGTTGCGGCGGCAAGCGCTGTTGCAGGCAGGCTTTGCACACCCGACGAACTTTAAGGAGTAGATTATGGAAGTAAAAGGAAAGGTTTTTAAATATGGAAACGACGTCGACACCGACGTTATTATCCCTGCAAGATATTTGAACGACAGCTCTGAAGAGGCGTTAAGGTCACACTGTATGGAGGATATCGACCCTGACTTCGTAAAAAGAGTTCAGGCGGGCGATCTGATTGTTGCCGAGGATAACTTCGGCTGCGGCTCCTCCCGTGAGCATGCCCCCCTTGCAATCAAGGCGAGCGG
>JBJFAG010000103.1:0-3816 GCA_051887795.1 Candidatus Coproplasma sp.
GCAATAATTTCGTTCTGCTCAACCCTGTCACCCGTATTGACTATGGGCTTCTGGTTGAGGCAGGTGTTCTGGTTAGAACGCTCGAACTTCTTTAATTTGTATTCGGTAATAATACCGCTGTCTTCCCTGATTTTGATTAAATCGGAGGTGCTGCCGATGACGACGCCTGCTTCCTTTGCCCTGACGATAACGCCGCTGTCACGTGCGATGGCAGCTTCGATACCCGTTGCAACGATTGCGTTCTCCGTCTTCATAAGAGGCACTGCCTGACGCTGCATGTTCGAACCCATCAACGCACGGTTGGTATCGTCGTTCTCAAGGAAGGGAATGAGTGCGGTTGCAACCGATACGAGCTGTTTAGGGCTTACGTCCATATAGTCCATATGGTCGGGTGTCATCTGGGTAATCAAATCCTGGTGACGGCAACCTACACGGGCATTTATAAAGTGATTATTCTCGTCCAGAGGCTCGTTAGCCTGTGCAACGGTGAATTTATCTTCTTCGTCTGCGGTGAGGTAATCAACGTGGTCGGTTACGGTTGCTACGCCGTTTTCGTCCTTGATAACCTTTCTGTAAGGGCTCATGATAAAGCCGTATTCGTTTACCTTGGAGAAGGTTGCAAGCGAGGAAATAAGACCGATGTTCTGACCTTCGGGAGTCTCGATAGGGCAAAGTCTGCCATAGTGAGAGTGGTGAACGTCACGGACTTCGAACGTCGCTCTGTCACGGTTAAGACCACCGGGGCCGAGTGCGGATAACTTACGCTTATGGGTAAGCTCTGCAGCGGGGTTGGTCTGGTCCATGAACTGTGAGAGCTGGGAGGAACCGAAAAATTCCCTTATAACTGCCGATACGGGACGGATGTTTACAAGTCCCTGAGGGGTAACCTCCATTGCGTCCTGAGTAGCCATTCTCTCTTTGATGAGCTTTTCAAGACGGGAAACGCCTATACGGAGCTGGTTGGTTAATAGTTCGCCGACCGAACGTACACGGCGGTTGCCGAGGTGGTCGATGTTATCAATGGTACCGATACCGTACTGCAAATCAATGTTGGAAGAGATTGCGGCAACGATATCGTCAACGGTGATGTGCTTGTGGCAGAGCTTTTCAACGATGGGTTTAATCGTCTTTTTCTCGTCGGAGTCAAGCACTTCCTTGTCGCTTCCGAGCAGTTCCATAAAGAGCTTGCATGCCTCTACGAACTTAATTCTCTGGTCGCGGCGCTTCTCCCTGTTCTTCTTCTCCTCGGGCTTCTCGTCCTCGGTCTCCTCAACCTCTACGGTGTAGAAGAGCTTGTTTATCTCGTCAACGTGATTTAATGCAACTTCCTCACATGAAGCGGTTTTGCACTCCTCTGCAAGCTGGGTGCAGAACACGTAGTTGGGATAATATACGGTGGGTAAAAGACCGAATATCTTGGGATTCTTTGCGGAAATAGACGCCCACTTAACGGTGTTGTTACCGATTATCTTGTGCTTAATTTCACCGCGTTCGGGATCGGTTACCAAAACGCGTACGGAGTTAGCGCAGTTGATTGCAACGCCCTTCTCCATATCGTACACAACGCCGAAGTTCTGAATTAGCTCTGCCTGCTCATCGGTAATTACGTCGCCGGCAGATGCGATGATTTCACCCGTCTCTCTGTTAACCACGTCGTCTGCAAGCTTACAGCCGGGAAGGCGGTACGCAATATTGAGCTTTTTGTTGAACTTGTATCTGCCGACCTTTACCACGTCGTAACGCCTGGGATCGAAGAACAGGTTGTTTAAATGCTGTCTTACGGAAGCCTCGGTGGGAACTTCGCCGGGACGGAGCTTTCTGTACAGCTCAACCAAACCGTCGCTCTCGGACTTGGTGGTGTCCTTAGCTATCGTGGCTTCGATCATCTTGTCGGAATCGAACAAATCTAACAGAGCCCTGTCTGAACCAAAGCCTAAAGCCCTTAAAAGTACGGTTGCGCAAATCTTACGCTTTCTGTCAACGTGTACCCACATTACTCCCTGTGCATCCTGCTTAAATTCAAGCCATGCACCTCTGTTGGGGATAACGGTGGTATTGAACATTTCCTTACCCGTCTTATCCCTCTCCATAGCGTTATAGCTGCCGGGGGAACGAACGAGCTGGGAGACGATTACACGCTCTGCACCGTTGATGATGAAGGAACCCGAATCGGTCATCTTGGGGAAATCACCCATATAGACGTTGTGGTCCACAACTTCACCCTTAACTTTGTTGACGAGCCTTACCCTTACGTACAGAGGAAGGGAATAGGTAGCGTCACGGTTACGGCACTCCTTCTCGTCATACTTGGGTTTGTCCTCAAACCAGTGGTCGAGGAAATACAGTTCGAAGTGGTCCGAATAGTCGGTTATAGGGGAGAAGTCCTCAAATACTTCCCCGATACCCTCTTCGATGAAAGAACGGTAGCTGGATTTCTGAATTTCAACGAGGTCAGGAATGTCAATGACTTCGTTAATCTTGCCGAACTTACGCCTTTCTGTTTTGCCATACTTGTGAATCGGTAAATTCATTAATTTGGTTTACTCCTTTACTTTGTTCTATCACGTGTTTGGCGATTATGCGTATATATCTTTTCACCGCAAAAAATCTTAACGTTTCTTAAATCAATCGGGCGGGCCAAAAAATTTTTTTTAACCTACTTGACAAAATTCCGCCGCAAAAAAATTTTTTTGCTTGAAAGAATTACGTCTACACCCTTTACATTTTATATTAAATAGTGTATAATCTACAGAAAATAAAGCACTTTTTTTACCCCGTTTTTAACCTCTTTGAGGAAGGGAAAAAGGTAAAAAGCGCATAAAATGCATTTTAATATAGCTTACATTGTATAACACATAATCTGAGATGTCAAGTCTTTTTTAAAAATATATTATTTTTATTTCAAAAAACCGTTTTTTAAGGGTTGTTTTTATGAGGATAGATAAATTTTTAAAGGTTTCAAGAATATTGAAAAGGCGTACCGTGGCAAGAGAGGCCTGCGACGGAGGTAAGGTTATAATTAACGGCAGGGAGGTTAAACCCTCCCACCAGATTAAGGTGGGCGACGTCGTCGAAATCGACTACGCTTCGGGCGTTTTGAAATTTAAAATTCTTGAGATAAAGGAGACGGTCAAAAAGGATGAAGCCGCCTCCCTCTATGAGATTATTGTATAAGGCGGAACGTGACGATGAAACTGAAGTACAAGAAAGGTGATTTAAAGATTTTAAACTTTGTTGCACTGCTTTTTGCCGGTGCCGTAAACGCTTGCGGCGTAACGCTGCTGCTCGCCCCGGTCGGGCTGTATGACAGCGGCGTGTCAGGACTTGCAATGTTTCTGGATATGCTCATCGAGGTTATGCCCCTCTGGTCCTGGCTGATTATTATCAACTTCCCCATATTCTTATTCGGTATGAAAAAGCAAGGCGTGGCGTTCACCGTCTATTCGCTGTTCGCTATCGCCGCCTACTCGCTTTTTTCGCTGCTGTTCCAGAACATAATCCCCGTTTTCGTACCCGACTTCCTTACGAACGGCTCGCCCATAGTCGGCAACGAAACACTGCTTTGCTGCGTCTTTGGCGGTATTTTATCGGGCATTGGCAGCGGCTTGACTATACGCTTCGGGGGAACCATGGACGGCATGGAAACGCTGGGCGTTATCTTTGCAAAAAGACTTAATTTAACCGTAGGAAATTTCGTCATGATTTTTAACGTCCTGTTATATCTCGTAATAGGCGTAACGGTAATAAGTACGGGTAAGGGCGATTTTTCTATCCCCCTCTATTCGATAATCGCCTATTTCGTCAACGGCAAGGCGG
>JBJFAG010000104.1:0-3774 GCA_051887795.1 Candidatus Coproplasma sp.
TATTCATTTCTTTTCCTCCTTATCTGTTGTGGGTGTAGCGGTCTCCGCAGCAATCTGTTTGCTTGCGTCGCTCTTATCTACGTATTCACCCGTAGGCTTCTGCTCGGGAGAAACGGAAGGTGCGCTCTTACCCTTCATATCCGCAGGCTTAACGATAGGTGCAGGTGCAGTATTCATCTGCTTAGCCCTCATTGCCGCCTTAGTCTTTCTTATCGCCTGAATCAGGGGGCGCTTAGCGGGGCAGGTGTATTCACACGCACCGCACTCAATGCAGGATAACGTGTTGCCATACTTAGCCGCAGCGTCGAAATCTCCCGCATTGGCGTAGAACGCAGTCTGCATAGGCATAAGGTGCATAGGGCAGACGTCGGCGCACTTACCGCAGTTTAAGCAGGGGGTAGGTTCCTCCGCAGCAGCCTCTTTTTCAGTCAGAAGCAATACGCCCGAAGTCGTCTTATGCGTGTATACGTCATAAGTTGAAAGCACCATACCCGTCATAGGTCCGCCCTGAACGACCTTTTTAGGTTCCTGGGTCTCGCCTCCGCAGAAGTCGACGATTGCCTTTACGGGTGTACCGACCTTAACCCAAAGGTTCTTGGGTTGCTTGACTGCACCGCCCGACACGGTTAAAATTCTTTCATACAGCGGTTTACCAAGCTCGACTGCCTGGCAAACGGCATATGCTGTTGCCACGTTCTGAACGACAACGCCGGAGTCTGCAGGCAACTTACCGATACCGACCTTTCTGCCCGTACACACGTAGATTAAGTGTTTTTCACTTCCCATGGGGTACTGCTTTTTTAAGATGACGGGTTGAATTTCGTCATACTTTTCAAAAGCGGCAATGCAGTCGGGCTTGCTGGCCTCGATACCTATATAAATCTTGCTAACAGTCAGCGCCTTTGCAATCATCAGCGCACCGCGGACGATCTCGTCGGTATGCTCAAGCATAAGCCTGTGATCGCAGGTTAAATAGGGTTCGCACTCGGCACCGTTTAAAACGAGGGTATCAACCGAAGTTTTAGGTGCAACCTTAACCGCCGTGGGGAAGCCTGCACCGCCAAGACCTACGATACCGCAATCTCTGATTCGCTGTTTAATAGCCTCGCCGTCGGGATTCTCCAAAGGGGGCAGGTACGCCTTTTCTCCGCTGTTATCGCCCTTGATGACGATATAGGTCTCCGTACCGCCGTTAGCGCCTACAAGCTGCTTAATATCCGTAACTTCACCGGATATACTTGCAAACACGTCGGAAGAGATGGGGCCCGAAGCTTTAGCTATCAGTTCGCCTTCTTTGACTTTCTGCCCTTTTTCAACGCAGGGGGCGGCAGGTTTACCTAAGCTTTGAGAGAGGGAAATATAAACTTCCTCAGGCTCAGGCATTCTTTCCGTCTTTTTGTCACATGCCAGGCTCTTCTTGTCATGCACGTGAATACCTGCAAAAAAGGGTTTTCCTTTTATTGCTTTCAATGTCAACCTCCTAAAAAATTTTTTTCTCCTTATCTAAAATCACCGTACTTTTTGGGTACGTAATTTTCTGAATAATTAATCCTTAGTACCGTTTTCGCCCGCCGTACGTTTTACGCCCAGCAGACTGCAATAGGTATTATCGGGTATTTTTTTTATAACCAGCGTCACCGCCATGCCGATAAAAGTGCCGCTTGCCACACCGATTAACGCAAGGTAGGGGGCATAGCTGAATGAAAGGGCGGTACCCGAAATTAAGGCAAATACTGCGTTCTGGGTAAGGTTATGGGCAACGGCCGCCGCAACGCTCGCACTGACTAAAGAAATTCTCGGGTGAACAAGGTAGATTAAAACCGAGCTTACCCCCATAGCGACAATGCCGCCCGTAAAGCTGTATAGAACGGCGGAGATATTACCTGCAAAGATTGCGGACAGCACCGTTCTCACCCCTACGATTATAAAGGCCTCCCATGGGGAGTAGATTATAAGCGCCGCAAACGAAAAGACGTTGGCAATCCCAAGCTTCGCCCCGGGTATAAAGAGAGGGGGCAACAGGTTTTCAATTAAAAAGGCGATCAGGCTCAACGCCGTTAAAATGCCCAAAACGGCAATTTTTTTAGTATTAAAATTGTGTGACCGTTTTGCGAAACTCATATAGATTAATTATATACCATATTTAATAATAAGTAAATAGTAAAAGCAAAAATTTAGTAAAATAAAATATTGGAAAGCCTTTCAACCCCCTATTGACAAAAGGACGTAATTTGGTTATAATGAAATATGGAATTTAAAAAAGGGCGGGTTAACCAGCCTGCCCACACTATGGGAGGTAAATATGGAATTAGAATATAAAAGAAAAAACTGTTACAAGGAAGCAAGCGAAGAGGAGTTAAGGGAAATCTTTGATTATGCAGAAGGTTATAAAAAATTCCTCTTTTCTTCCAAGACCGAAAGGGACGCTGTAAAGAGTGCAGCGGCTCTTGCAGAAGCCAGGGGCTATAAACGCTATATGTTCGGCGATAAGGTAAAACCCGGTGATAAGCTGTATTTTGTCAACAGGGATAAAAACATTTTCCTGATCAGGGTGGGTACCCGCAACGTGGAAGAGTACGGCTTTAAAATCATGGCGGCCCACGTTGACAGTCCCAGGCTGGATTTAAAGCCCAACCCCGTTTTCGAGGCGGGCGGTCTTTCATTCTTAAAGACTCACTACTACGGCGGTATCAAAAAATATCAGTGGACAACCATTCCCCTTGCGCTGCACGGCGTGGTAGTCCTTCCCGGCGGTGAAAGGGTGGAGGTGTGCGTAGGCGAGGAGGACGACGACCCTATCTTCTACATAACCGACCTTCTTCCCCATCTTGCGGCAGACCAGGTTTCTCAGCCTATGGCAAAGGCGGTTTCGGCAGAAAACTTAAATGCATTGCTCACTGCTATTCCCGACAAGGCCGAGGATGAAAAGCAAGCGGTAAAGGCCGCGGCGTTGAAGTTATTGAACGCTAAATACGGCATGACCGAGATAGATTTCCAGACGAGCGAATTAACCTTAGTCCCTGCCGGCAAGCCCCGTGACGTAGGCCTTGACAGATCGTTAATCTCCGCATACGGCCACGACGACAAGGTGTGTGCATATCCCGAAATGACGGCACTCTTCGATTGCAAGTCGGAAGATACTTTAATCGCAGTCTTTGCCGACAAGGAGGAGACGGGCAGCCAGGGTGTATCCGGTATGCAGTCAAGGGTTATACTGGATTTAATCGAGTGCCTTTCAAAGGCATTGGGTGCCGACCCCGTATTGGTTCGCTATAACTCCAAGTGCGTGTCCTGTGACGTAACCGCAGGTTTCGACCCCGCATATGCAGACGTGTATGAGAAGAATAACGCGTCTTATATCAACTGCGGTGCGTCGTTAACCAAGTATCACGGCTCAAGGGGTAAGGGCAACACCAACGACGCCTCGGCCGAGATGGTTGGCTATCTTCGTGACGCCCTGGATTCTCACGGCGTTATCTGGCAGACCGGCGAGCTGGGCAAAATAGACGTAGGCGGTGGCGGAACGGTTGCAATGTACATTGCAAACTTAGGTATCGACACCTGCGATATGGGCTGTCCCGTGCTCTCCATGCACGCCCCTTACGAGATAATTTCAAAAGCCGATTTATATTCGATGTATAAGGCTATGGTCGCCTTCTGCGAAAAGTAAAATTCTCCGTAAATATGCTTCGTAATAGTTCGTCGAGCTGCGGCAACCCTCAGTCATTTACGTCTGTGTAAACTCCTTCGGGTTTTCCTCGCTCTCCTGCTCTT
>JBJFAG010000105.1:0-3772 GCA_051887795.1 Candidatus Coproplasma sp.
TACAAGCTATATCAAATGGTAGATTATTCAGTCTTTTGGCTGTGCCTGTTTTTGTCGCGTTAATCAATGCCCTGTTAATCAATGAGCAAGTTGATTTTTTAAAGACAGTGTTTTCATTACTTTTTCTTTTGTAAATTACTTTTCCGTCATTATCGCATATTTTATCTATAAATGCAGATTTAGTGTAAGTACCTCCGCCTGGGAAGGTTGAGTAGCAGTCGGATAACTCTTTTATTGTTAAACCGTTACTCATTGCTCCTAAGGCAAGTGATAGGTTTTTATCTTCTGTTGTCAGTTCGATTTTCATCTTTTTTGCATAGTCAGCGCAGGTGTTTAGCGATAATGTGTTTAATGTTTTTACTGCAGGGATGTTAAGGCTCTGCGTTATCGCGTCCTCTATAGATACGTATCCATGAAATTTTTTATCGTAGTTTTCTGGTTTATAGCCGTTAAAGTCTATCGGTTCATCGCAAATTTTTGTAAACAGATTAATTTTGTTTTCGTTCAATGCCGGTGCGTATACGAAAATGGGTTTTGCTGTTGACCCAATTTGTCTTTTAATCTGTCCGCACGTAGACCTGTATGCAGAAACTCCTCCTGTAACCGTTCTTACTATGATTGCGTCATCGTTTTCAATTTCAATATTGTCAACCGCATCCTGGATATTATTATCAAGATACGTGTAAACATTCATGTGCGTTATATTGCTGTATGGATCTATGCCGCATTCTTCAAGTTCTGAAAATACCTCTGAAACGTAGTTTGAGCAGTTGTTATTATTGTTTTGTTTTGCGCTTAGCGGTAATTTTATTGTATTGTCATATGTTGAAGCGTCAATGTAATTACAATTCAACATGCTTTTTAATACTAAATTTCTGCGTTGCAGGCATTTATCGGCATTTTTGAAGGGAGAATAGTTGTTAGGTGAGCTTAATAGCCCTACGATCGTAGCGCTCTGCTCCAGGTTTAATTGCTCTGCCGGTATCCCAAAGTAGAATTGGGAGGCGTTTTCCAGTCCGTAGCAATTGTGTCCGAAGTAGATTATGTTTAAATACATCTGTAAAATTTCTTCTTTTGAATAACGTCTTTCAAGTTGTTTTGCAAGTTTTATCTCCTTAATTTTTCTCGTTATCGTCTTATCGTTGTTCAGGTGAGTATTTTTAATCAACTGTTGCGTTATAGTTGAAGCTCCTTCTTTAAACGAATGGCTTGTTAAATTTGTATAACCTGCCTTTATCATTCGTTTTAGGTTAATTCCGCTATGATTAAAAAAGCTTTTATCTTCAGATGCGATAAAGGCGTTTACAGTTTGGGGGTTGAGTTTGTCAACGTAGACGTTACTCCGTCTTGAAAGAAGAGATGCATCCTTGATTTTATTTCCATATATGTCGTATACGGTCACGGTTTTTTCATTGCTTTCAAGCTTGCTTTCGTCCAGGTTTGTTCCAGCGGTAATAATAAAATAGGTTGTAAATGCGCATAGGATAACAGCCGTAAATATGCAGATTAAACAAAGTAATACTTTTAGGCTTTTTTTCATTACAAATAGTATTTTAAAAGTTTTAATATTTATTGCATTTTATTTGAAAAAAATTGCAAATAAAGTTATAATAACTTTATGGAGAAATATTATCACATTGTAACTTACGGCTGTCAGATGAATGTTCACGAGTCTGAAAAGATAGCAGGTTTATTATCGGAACTTGGCTACGTCAGTTGTGACAGTATGGAAAAAGCCGATATCGTAGTGTTTAATACTTGCTGTATACGTGAAAATGCAGAAAATCACGCATATGGAAATATTGGCATGCTAAAAAAGCTTAAGTCTGCAAAGAGGGATATGATTATAGCCGTTGGCGGTTGTTTAACCCAGCAGATGAACAAGGCGGACGTTCTGCATGAAATGTTCCCCTACGTGGATATAATCTTCGGCACTCATAACCTGAACAAACTCAAAGATTTAATTATTGAAAAGCAGCATCGCAAAAAGTCAATTATCCGTATTGAAGAGTGTGACGGAAATGTAGTTGAAGGGGATAATCCGTTGCGTACAAGTTATCCCAACGCCTGGGTAAATATTACGTATGGCTGTAATAACTTCTGTTCCTATTGCATAGTTCCTTACGTCAGGGGCAGGGAGCGGTCCCGTAGGTCCGAAAATATCCTTGCAGAGGTTAAGAGCCTGATTGACGAAGGCTATAAAGAGATCACGCTGCTCGGCCAGAACGTAAACTCCTATGCGAACGGAACTGACGACATACCATTTTACAAACTTCTTGAAAGGGTAGCTGCAATAGACGGTAAATTCCGTTTAAGGTTTATGACCAGTCACCCCAAGGATTTCTCTGAAGAGCTTGCAAAGACTATTGCGGATAACCCTAAAATCTGCCATTGTCTGCACCTGCCTGTGCAGAGCGGTTCGGACAGTATTTTAAAGGCAATGAACAGGCGTTACACTACGGCGGATTATCTGCGTAAGGTAGACGTTTTAAAGAAGTACGTTCCCGACTGTGCAATTACAACCGATCTTATAGTTGGCTTCCCCGGTGAGACTGACGAGGATTTTAAGGGTACTTTGGACCTTGTTAAGAGGGTTGATTTTGCTTCGGCGTTTACATTCGTCTATTCAAAGAGAGAGGGAACGGTAGCTGCTAAAATGGATGGGCAAATACCTGAAGAAGTCTCTAAAAGGCGTATAATGGAGCTTGTCGATTTGGTTAACGAACAGACGAGGGCGCATTCGCAGAGGTTTGTCGGAACGACTACCGAAATCCTGTGTGAGGGAATTGACGAGAAGAAGGGGTTATACCTCGGCAGAAACGAATACGGACGTATGGCTTATTTTAGTAGTCAAACGGACGTTATAGGTCAATTTTTAGACGTAGACGTTCATAGCGCTAACGGCGTTTCACTCTTTGGCGATATTGTTAAGTAGTTGTTTTAAGAAAAGAAATAAGGGGTATTTATGGGACTTTCACCTATGATGAGCCATTATCTTTCCGTAAAAGAAAGGTATAAAGATTGTGTAATTTTCTACCGCTTAGGTGACTTTTACGAGATGTTTTTTGATGATGCCGTAAGGGTTTCCGAAATTTTGGGGTTAACGCTTACAGGCAGAGATTGCGGACTTGAGGAACGTGCGCCCATGTGCGGTGTTCCCTATCATGCTGCAGATTCCTATATTTCAAAACTCGTTGCCCATGGGGAAAAAGTTGCCATTTGCGAGCAGTTAGAGGACCCTGCAACCGCTAAAGGTATGGTTGACAGAGACGTAATCAGGGTAGTTACTGCAGGTACGTTAATAGACGAGGGCAGTCTTGACGAAAGAGAGAATAACTACATTGCCTCTGTCTGTTTAGAGGGTGACGCCATAGCCGTTGCCTGGGCTGATATAACCACGGGTGAGCTTAGCGTTACCGATTTTTCTGGTGCGGACGCCCTTAAAAATGCAATAAGTACCCTTGTAAATTTAAGGGTAAGAGAGGTTATCTGCAACGACGATATGTTGTTTGCCTCTAAAAACTGTGTTGAAGTGACAAGGGGAGTATTACCTAAATTCTCCTCATATCTCGCCTGGACTTTCACTTTTACAGCAGCTGAAAAATGCCTTTGCCAACAGCTTAACGCTAAATCGTTAGAGGCATTTTCTATCAATGGAAAAAATCTGGCAATCTGCGCAACCGGTGCGCTTTTACAGTATTTGAAAGAGACTCAGATGCATGCCCTCTCGAACATCGATAACGTAAAATACGTTACCCGCTCAGGCTATATG
>JBJFAG010000106.1:0-3771 GCA_051887795.1 Candidatus Coproplasma sp.
CTAAGTTAACTACGGTTACGGATGAGAGCGGAATTACCTGGGAACCGCTCACCGTAATGATGGGATCACCGATAACGGTGTCGGCGTCAGCAAGCTTTTCAATTGCTACAGAGGATTTTTCAAAATGTGTTTCATCATTGTTTTTAACCTGAGTTCTTTTTAGTTTTCCGTTCATTGATCACACTCCAAAAATAAACAATAAATAGTCTTAATAAAGCCATTAAATTTATTACGCCTACAACCTTAATACAGTAGTTTATATAACCGTGTTCACCGTTAATTACTACGTAATTTTTTAGCTTAGTTTTACCGCCGTTAACTTTAACAAAGGTATAGACTGCCTGAGTTAATGCATGTTGTGCGAGAACAGCATAGGCGTTACTCTGCCTTTGTATACCAAAGTCGCTGACCTGAACGATTTTGGTTATGCATAGTTTATTATACAAATCCACGTAGTGAGACGGGTATTTAAGTTTTAACCCGCTATCGCTGTTTAAAAAACCTGCAACATCTGAAACGTCTATTTTAATTTTATTCGTACCCCTATACAGCGGAATAAGCTTAAATAGTGAAATATTTATACTCGCATATTCCTTTTGAGTTGTGACGTAGACGTAGCTGAATACGTGTACTGGGAATATATATAGCGCAAACGCTATTGACGAAACGTAAATAATAGCCTCACTCACAAAATTATTATCTGTAATTTTATTTTCAATATACAAAAAAGTCCGTACCTTTTCAGATACGGACAAAAAATTAATTAATTGAATTATTTAATTTTGATAACGTTTTCTTCGCCAGCAAGGAATACGGGTAGCTCAAAGCCGTCTTCTACAACGTCGGTAGAAGAAGGTTGTTGTTTTTTCTTTTCCTGCTTAGGTTCCTGCTTGGGTTCCTCTTCATCCTCACCCGTATATTCGTCCTTTTTATACAGATAGTTAGCGTCGTCCTCTTTCAGGATCGTATCGTTAAGCTCTGCTATCTGTGCCATAAGGTCCTCGTAGTCAGGCAACTCGTCAATGGAGTTGAGCCCAAACCTCTTTAAAAATACGTCGGTAGTGGCGTACAAAATAGGTTTACCGATTGCATCCTTTCTGCCACAGGGCTCTATCATGCCAAGTTCCAATAGAGTATGAACGGCATAATCGCAGTTTACACCCCTCAGCTCTTCTAACTCGCCTTTAGTTACAGGTTGTTTATAGGCAATTAATGCAATACATTCAAGTATTGTCTTTGTTAATTCTTTTTCTTTAATTTTAGCTAAAACGTCGGATATTTCCTGCTTATATGCGGGATTAGAAGCAAACTGAATTTTACCGTTGAAAGTTAAAAGGTGAATACCGCTTTCTTCAGTGTACTTCTCCTTCAATTTACTAATTGCCGCATTGACGTCTGCAACCGAGCAACCGAGCTTTTCAACTATGTATTTCACGGGTACTGCCTCGCCTGAAGCAAAAGCAATTCCCTCAATTATATTCGTCAAATTTTTCATTTCCTAAATCCTTTATATCCTTTTCCTCATTGAGCTTAATCGTAATCGAACCAAAAATATCTGACTGGTCAACTGTAACGTATTGCAACTTTAACATTTCCAAAAGTGCCTGGAACGTTGTAATTATCTCATTTCGCGAAAAGCTTGTAAACAACTCCTCAAATTGAACGCATTTAAATTGAAGGAGTTTATCTTTTATATGTATTACCCTGTCCTGTACGGTATAGGCGTCCTTGGGAATCTCCTTTACGTTATCCTTTTCCCTCTGCAAGCTCTCATTTCTCAGTAACAGACCGGCAAACGCCTGTAAAAGAGCGTCAACAGAAAAGTCGGTATATACAACTTTAATCTGGCTGACTTCCTTATCAGGTTCTTTGAAAAAGTAGCCAACCGTCTCCAGATCCTTAAGCTTAGGAGTCTGTTCCTTGATAAGCTCCATTTCCCTCTCTTTCAGCTGACGAATAAGTTCTTCCTGTTCCTCAATAGCTCCCCCCATCTCCTCGTCGTCAACTTCCACAACGGGAAGCAAAGACTTGGATTTAATGTAGAGAATCTGGGCAGCCATAGCAAGATATTCGCTCTCTTTATCAACGTTACGGCTGGGCTGGGTTTTCATATACTCGATATAGTTTAAAAACTGTTCGGTAACCTGAGATACGAAAATATCCTCAATGTTGATCTGGTTGATATTAATTAAATGCAACAACAAATCCAACGGTCCTTCAAAATCGTCAAGAACCGTTGTATAATCAACCTGTGATTCAAAATCGGAATACTTTTCTAAATCTGTCATACGGTTAAAATCCAACCCCACGCCAATTCGATAGGGTAACCAATAATATTTCCTGCAAACCAACCAAGGTAATAGAATACGTTGAAATATTTTAGTATTGGCAGTCTGCCGCTTAGCATATTTATAATATAGCTAAGTGCAATCAAGACTATCAGAATTATCCTGCTGTACTTTCTTAAAAATCTTCTAACAGGATTTATCTCCCTTGTAACCGACTCCACCACTCTGAATCCGTCCAAGGGAAAGAGCGGTAAAAGGTTAAACACAAAGGAAAACAGACTGTATAAATATATGAAATACAAAATCTGTAAAACAAGCGATATAAAGAAATCTGCAACCGTTGAATACAGAGCATAAGGGCCCAAAAATCTATATACCACAAGGTACAGAGGATATGCAATAAAGGCGATAATCAAATTAACGCATACGCCTGCAATTGCGGTGGTAAACATACCCGATCTGTACTTTCTGAAATTGTTAGGGTTTATGGGTACAGGTTTAGCCCACCCGAATCCCACCAATGCAAACAGAATAAATCCTACAGGGTCAAGATGCTTTAAGGGGTTAAGAGTCATTCTCCCATAAATTTTGGCCGTTGGATCTCCGTTTTTATATGCCACGTAGGCATGGGCAAATTCGTGGGGGCAAAGCACGAATAATATCGCTACTGCTCCCGCCAATATTTCAATTATATGATTCATTACTTAAGCTTATCAGGCACCACGTCATTGCGAACAATGTCCGAATACGTCTGCCTCTTTATTATAATATCTGATTTACCGTCTTTAACCAGCACTGCTGCGGGAATAAGATTACGGTTATAATTGCTTGCCATAGAATAGTGATATGCACCTGTTGTAAGACATGCGATGATATCACCCGTCTTTACTTCAGGCATGGGCATATCTACGCCGATAAGATCACCGCTTTCACAACACTTGCCTGCAATGCTTACCTTTTGGGTGCAGGGTGCATTTACGTCGTCAACCTTTACAGCTGTATACTTGGATTGATAGAGTGAATAACGGGGGTTTTCAAACATACCGCCGTCAATTGCAATATATTTTCTGATACCGGGAATATCCTTTATCGAACCTACCGTATAAAGCGTTATACCTGCTTCGCCAACAATCGAACGGCCGGGCTCCATCAAAAGGTAAGGCCTGTTCAGGTTTAGCACCTCACACTTTTCTTTGATTGTATCAATCATGGCAATAAGGTATGAAGCATAATCTTCGGAAGTAAATTTAGGGTCCTCGTCGGTATACCAAACACCGAAACCACCGCCGATATTCAAAACGTCTGCCTCGAAACCTGTAACGCTTTTAACCTCTGCAAAGAAGTTTAACATCTTTTCGGCAGCAAGTACAAAGGACTGCTTTTCAAAAATTTGAGAACCGATATGGCAATGGAAACCGCGAAGCCTGATGTTTTTTAGGCTTAAAACGTGCTTAACATACTCAAGAGCAGAACCGTCTGCAAT
>JBJFAG010000107.1:0-3768 GCA_051887795.1 Candidatus Coproplasma sp.
GTTGCCGAAGGGGATGGGCTTACCCTCTCTTGCAAAGGTGGCAAGCCTGATTATAGGGTTGTCCTGCTGTTGCCTTACAATCTGCGTCAGGGTATGGTCGGGGTTTTTAAGAAAGCTGTTAAATCCCTCCACGGGCGGAAGTTGGGCGTCGTCACCGCAGAGCAGAACCTTAACCCCGAAGTTCAGAACGTCTGCAAGCACGTCGTCGGAGACCATCGAAGCCTCGTCGATGACGATAAGTTTAATGGCTTTATCAATGCTCTCTCTGCGTTTGAAGATGAGTTTTTCAACCTTAATCTTTTTACCGTTTATTTCAACTTCCTGTTCAACCGTCTGCGACTGATAAATAAGCCTATGCAGAGTACAGGCGGTTACTCCGTTTTTAATAAGCACGGTTGCCGCCTTCCCTGTGGGCGTGACGAAAGCGACGCTATAGCTATCGTCAAGCTTCAGCGTCTCCAGCACGGTGTGTTTAATGAGCGCAGTCTTGCCCGTACCGGCATAACCCGTCAGCACGAACACCTGCTTAGTCCCGTTAAAAAACCAGTCTTTAATTTTCCCGTCTGCAACCTTCTGGTCGGAATTTAAAATAATCATTCGTTTGTGAATAAGGTTACCACTAAATTAATCAAATGTCAATCTAATTTATAAAGTAGGATAATATTTTTAAAGAGTACGGAGCCAATAGGGGTAAATAAACTTTTTTCGCTAAAAAATCCCCGTTTTTTTTAAAAGGCATATTGACTAACTTAAATAGTTGGTATATAATTACATTACGTATTGGGTTATAATTACAATACGAAAATGCAATAAAATTATGATATTTCGGAGGAGTTAAATGGGCTACAAAACGAGAGAATGGCGCAACTCAATGCGCGTAACCGTTGATTACAACAATATGATGGCAAAGTTCCTTGGTGAAAAGGGTATTAAGGATAGCCAGCTGAGAGACATAAAGGGTAAGGCTGAAGAGGCGTTCAGGTACGTTGCCGAAAATCGTGGCAGAGACGACTTGTATATGGGCTGGACGGAGCTTCCCTATAACCAGGACGAAATTGTTGCAGATATCCTCGCAACGGCTAAAGAGGTGAGGAAGAAGTTCAAGTACTTTGTAGTACTCGGCATCGGCGGCAGCGCACTCGGTCCCATCATGGTCTACAACGCACTTTGCCACCTGCACTATAACGAGCTTCCCGCTTCAAAGCGTAAGGGCCCCAAGTTCTACGTAGAGGATAACGTTGACCCCGTAAGAATGGCAGCTCTTCTCGACATTATCGAACCTGAAAAGACCTGCTTCAACGTAATCTCCAAGTCGGGTGCAACCTCCGAGACGATGACGCAGTACCTCATTATTGCAGACATCTTAAAGAATGCAGGCGTTAACATCGCTGAAAACGTAATCTTCACAACCGATGCGGCAAGGGGTAACTTAATCAAGATTAATAACGCACTCGGCGGCAACGTTAAAAAGTACGTTCTCCCCGACGGCGTTGGCGGAAGATTCTCCGAACTCTGCCCCGTAGGTTTACTCCCTGCAGCAGTTTTAGGCATCGACATCAAGGGCCTTTTGGCAGGTGCTGCTTATATGGACAGCCTCTGCTCCAAGCCTTCAATCTCCAAGAACCCTGCATTGGCAACGGCCGCTCTGCAGTACATAACAATGAACGAGGGCAAGAATATCCACGTATTAATGCCCTACTCGGATAACTTAAAGCTCATGGCAGACTGGTATTGCCAGCTCTGGGCAGAGAGCCTTGGTAAGGCAAAGGACTACGACGGTAACGTGGTTAACGCAGGTTCAACCCCCGTCAAGAGCCTTGGCGTAACCGACCAGCACTCTCAGGTTCAGCTGTATATCGAAGGTCCTTACGATAAGGTTATAACCTTCATCTCCGTAGGTCAGTACGGCTGCACGATGCCCATACCTCACGGCTGCGAGGATATCCCCGACGTAGGCTTCCTCGGCGGTCACACCATGCAGGAGCTTATTCAGGCAGAGAACAAGGCAACCGCATATGCGTTGATGAAGGCAGGCAGAATGAACTACACCATCACCCTTCCCGAAGTAAATGCATTCACGTTAGGCCAGCTCATGTTCCTGTTCGAAATGCAGACTGCATACACAGGCGCAATGCTCAACATCAATACCTTCAACCAGCCCGGCGTTGAAAACGGCAAGATCGCAACGTTCGCACTGCTCGGCAAGAAGGGCTATGAAGGCCCTAAGGCAGAGATGGATGCAGCTCCCGAACTCGACAGCAAGTACATTGTTTAATCGCAAGTAAAAATTTGAAAAGGCAGGGGTGGCTAAATGCCACCCCGAATTTATAGTTAATATGGAAATCTGGCAAATTATTTTAATAATATTAGGTTGCGTATTGGTTTTATTGGCCCTCGTCCTAACGGCAATAAGCGCAATGATCAACGGCATGGTGTTCACCCGTCAGGACAAGAACCCTGAATTTAAGTACTTCACCGCAGAGGACTTTAAACTTAAGACTGAGGATATAGACGTTACCTATAAGGGTGAAAAGCTGTATTCAAAAATCTATTCGGTTAAACCCGCAGAGCAGTGTGAAAGGGTGGTAATCTTCCAGCACGGCTTTGGCGCAGGTTCTTCAAGCTATATGACCGAGATTGCAACGCTCGCCTCCTTCGGTTATGCGGTGGTGGCGACCGACGCCTACGGCTGCAACAACTCCGCAGGCAAAAAGGTTGGCGGTTTTTATGCGGGTACGGAGGCGGTGATTGCCACATATATAGGGGTTAAACGCTGCGAAAAGCTTAAGGATAAAAAGGTTGTTTTAGTCGGCCACAGCTGGGGTGCATATTCCGTTTGCTGTGCGGCAAATAAGGTTAAGGTGGACGGGGTTGTCGCTCTTTCAGGCTTTAACGCCCCCGCCCAGTGCGTATGCGACCAGCTTAAAATAATATCCCCTATGGGTAAGCTGTTGGCGCCTGTATTGCACCCTGTATTCTTTTTAATAAACACTTTCCGCTCTTCAAACGGCAACACTCACGCCGCAGCCGCTTTAAAAAAGAGCGGAGCTAAGGCCTTGCTCATTCAGGGAAAAAAGGACAGAACGGTACAGCTTAAACACTCTGCTGCACAAAAGGCAGAGGGGGAAAACGTAACTAAACTTATCCTTGCAGATAAAAAGCACAATCCCTACAACACGGTTGAGGCAGAAGAGTACCTTGCAAAACTGCTCTCCTTTGACGGTAATGAAGGGGAGTTTTTAAAAAGTTACGATTGGAAAAAGGCTACCGAAGAGGATAGCGAGGTAATGGCAAATATAGACAGGTTCATAAAATCGGTATAAATAACTTGATTTTTTCGGGGGATACTAATATAATAGGAGTGTCTCCCTTTAATATATGGGGCAGTTTCAGTTTCGATTGCGGCGGGGGGACGAAGTAAGCATACCAAAGGCTCGGCTTTGTAAAAACGGAAACTTAAATTTAAATGCAGAATCTTCTGATTCAAAAGTAATGGCTTTCCCTGCTCGTCAGGCAGCCCTTGCTTGCGCAGCTTAAAACAATAGCTGTCCGTCGTACCAACCATTCCGTTGGGTTGACTACGGCGCTATTTTAAACGGACAATTCTTTAAAAATCCAACCGTGTTTTTAAAGAACATTTAACGGTTTGCCCGTATCTACAGCCCGTCTATCGGCGGCAGGTGCGGAAAGATTAGTAGGTAAACTAAGTATGTAGAAAGCTCGTTGAATCGTCGTAAGACCGGGGTGCAAGTCCCCGCTGCTCCACCA
>JBJFAG010000108.1:0-3714 GCA_051887795.1 Candidatus Coproplasma sp.
TGTAAATATGCTTCGCAATAGTTTGTCGGGCTGCGGCAACCTTCAGTCACTTACGCCAAAGTAAGCTCCTTCAGGTTTTCCTCGCCCTCCTGCTCTTGCTCGCATCTTTCCAGAGAGATTGAGCTTGATAGTAACCATTGCAATAGTTCGTCTAAATCAGGGTTCCCGCAAAATATTTGCTTGCAAAGATTTTGTGGGAAGAGGAGACGCAACGGAGCAAAGTTGTCGTTTTGGTTTTACGCAAACGACTTAATGAGTAGTTTGCGTTGACGAGGTTGCACCCTCAATGGCTAATTGCAAAGGCGTTCTAATGCTATCTTGTAGATTTTAAAGCACCTTTCAATCTTTTCAAAGGTGATGTATTCGTTTGCCTGGTGAATGGTACTCTCCTCGCCCTCTTCCTCGGGACCGAACGCCGCGCCGAACTTCAACGCCCTGGCATACGTACCGCCGCCTATTGCAATGGGTTTAACGTTCTTGCCCGTCACCTCGTTGTAGACTGAACAAAGCGTCTGAATCATGGGCGAATTAATATCGTTGTAAAGGGGTGCCTGGTCGTGTTCTATGGTGTACTCCACACCGACTTTTTCAATACGTTCAAGCACGTTCGCCGCGGTATATGTGGCGGGGTAACGTATATCGCAGGTTACGTAGATCTTTCCGTCCTTCTGTTCGATAAGGTTGGGGGAGAAGGTTAACTTGCCCGTCTCGTCCTCAAAGCTTGCAAAGCCGAAGCCGTCTGCAAACAGCAGTCTTTTCATCTCGTCTAAACCGAGGTAGTCGAGCATATTCTTTATGGCGTTTACGCCCTTATCGGGGGTGGAGCCGTGTGCGCTCTTGCCCCTGGAAATAACTTTGCCCCCCTCATATGTGAGGTTTAACTGCTCAATAACGCTTGCCTTTTCCTCGGCGTAGGCCTCGCAGTAGTCGCAGACCATGTTGGCCAAATCCCCGCCCTTGAGTCCCGTGAAGGGTGCATGTTCAGCATTGAACGCAAGCTTGACGTGCAAAATTCCCTTTTCGGCATAGATGACGGGGAAGTCGGCGTCGGGGGAGATGCCCTCTTCGGGCATAACGGCAACCTTGTTGTAGTGATCGATGCAAGCCCAGCCGGTCTCCTCGTTGCAGCCCAGAATGAGTTTTATGGTACGCTTGGGGGTAAAGCCCTCGTCTTTCAAGGCCTTCATGGCGTAAAGGGCTAACAGTGCAGGGCCTTTGTCATCCATTGCACCCCTGCCCCATATCTTCTTGTTTACGGTGTCAATCTCACCGCCAAAGGGGTCGTGTTCCCAACCTGACCCTGCAGGCACCACGTCTAAATGGGCGAGTACTGCAAAATCCTTACCCTCGCCAAAGCTGACTTCGCCAACGTAGTTGTCATAATTTTTAACGCTGAAGCCAAAGGATGCGGCAAGGGATAAAAAGTGATTTAAACACTCCGCACAGCCCACGCCGAAGGGTTTGCCCTCTGCGGCCTCCGACTGCGTGGAATTAATTTTTAACAGTGTTGAAAGCTCACTAACAATCTCGTCAAAATAATTGTTCATAAAGCACCTCATAAATTTTTACGTATTTTCACTAAATCATTATACTCTTTTTTATTTTTATGGTAAAATGAATTAGAGCAGTTTTTAAGTTTTAGTAAAATAAAGGGGAAATTATGGGCGAAGGACACAGAAAAAGAACGATTGCAAGGGTTGTTAAGACACCCAACGTATACGTTCACGACCTTTTAGAGGTGCTGTTGTTCCGCTCCTGCCCCAGGAAGGATATGTTCGATATCGCCACCAACCTCCTCTCAACTTTCGGCACGATAGACGGCGTTCTGAGTGCAAGCGTCGAGGAGCTTATAAAGGTGGAGGGCGTCGGGCAAAACGTCGCCGAATATATCAAGGTGTTAGGCCTTGGCTTAAGCAGAGTACACGGCGCTAAGAGCTTCGGTTTAGCCCGCTCGACTGCGGAGTTCTGCCGAATGGTCACAGCGCAGAATAAAAAGGATGAAACAGACCTTCTGGAGCTATACGCCGTAGACAGTGACGGAAGAGTCCGCGTCATTCTGCCCATTCTTCCCGAAGAGAGGAGTAAGGGCGGAATACTCAAAAGACTGCTTGCAATCAAGGCGTACGGTGCGTTCGTATTGCGCTGTAACGGCGGGGAAACCGTAAGCCGTGAGGAATTAGCGCTTGCAAATACCGTCCATGAAGCGTGTACTGCGGCAAGCGTCAGAATGTACGATTACTGCATAAGCACCGACGAAGGGTTCTACAGCTCGTTCGTCAGTGAGAAGATCAGCGGTGACAGGGTGTAAAATGGAAGAGAAAAAAAAGTTTTTCAGCGATCCGAAAAAATTCACAAGACTTTTGCATTGTCTGATGCTCGTTTTGCTAATCATCTTTGCAGTGGTTGTATTCGTGCAGTTTTTAAACGTAAACATAAAACCCAACCTGGCGTTAATCATTACGATTGCAAGCTGCCTTGTTGCCTTAATCATACTATGCGCCATAGAAGTTTACGGTGCAATTACCTTTAAAGGCAGAATAACCATATACATTCTGGATTTTTTGCTGTTGCTTGTCATTAACTCCATAACGGGCAGCGTCTTTCTTTCAGCACTGTACTGTATCATTCTTACACAGCTGTATCTTAACCTCGACGTATTCAAAACTAAGATTATCGTGTTTGCAATAAGCAGCGTAGGCTTCACCTCGACCTGCGCGATAGGTTGGCTGATAAGGTGCCAATGGGTGATAGATTACGCGGAGATAATTCAACTTATTTCCGACTGTTTCGTCGGTGTGATAATAATAGCCGCACACTTTATAGTCACCAACTTTATTATGGGGTTTTACTATACCAACATCAAGCTGAGGGAGGCACTTAAGGCCTCCGACAAGCAAAAGGCAGAGTTGGAGAGCGTCTATAAAGAACTGTCCCAGACGGCAGTATTTCAGGAGCGTAACCGTATTGCAAGGGATATTCACGACAATGCAGGCCACTCCATGACGGCCGTAATTATGCAGACGGAGGCGGCAAAGCTCTTAATCGACACCAACCCCGAAGAGGCGAAGGCTAAGATAATATCCGCAAATATCCAGGCCAAAACCGCCTTGGAGCAGATGAGGGAGAGCGTTCATCTCCTTGCGGGAAGGGGGGATGCGCAGACCGTCGGGCAGGAGATAGCGGAGGTGCTTGCACAGACTATGGACGGGACGGACGTCACCGTTCGTTCGGACATATCCGACGTCGAATTGTCCTGGGAGAGACGGCACTTCATATTAAACAGCCTGAAGGAATGTCTTGCAAACGGCATTCGTCACGGCGGGGCTACCGCCTTTTACGTTGAGTTCTGTCAGGACGGGGAGAACGTTATATTAACCGTATCCGATAACGGCTGCGGACTGCCCCCTGATTATAAAGAGGGGTTTGGACTTAAAGGCATTAGGGAAAAGGCAACCGCATACGGAGGTAAGCTTTTAGTCGAAAGCGAACCGGACGACGGCTGTGAAGTTAAAATAATAATCAATAACAATAATGATGATAAAAAGGAGTCAGGCAATGATTAAAGTTATGCTCGTTGACGACCAGGTTATCCTGGCAGAGGGAATTAAAAGCGTTATCGAAACGACGGACGACGTGTGTGTCTGTGCCGTTGCATGCGACGGCGCCGAGGCGGTGGAGATGGCAATTAAGCATACGCCCGACGTCGTTCTTATG
>JBJFAG010000109.1:0-3708 GCA_051887795.1 Candidatus Coproplasma sp.
AGGTGCACCAGAAAAACAGGCAAAAATCAATGATTTTTACCTGTTTTTTGCTTATTTTCGGGTAGTTTTCAAAACGCTGCCCCCAATTGCCCCCAATTTATAAATGCCTTTCGTCCTTTAGCTCGTAGTTTTTCTACGGGCTTATTATAATTAACCACTTGAATTTAAAAAATCTCTATGTTATAATTTGACAATAAAAGCATGTAGTGGGGTTTATGCGTTATATAATAACGATAAATTGGTCTATATTGGTCGTGCAAAAAATCTTGCCGAACGCTGGCAGAAAGTGAATTATGGCTATATTTATCCTCGAAATTGCTTTAAAGGTGGACAAAGTACAAACTATAAAATGAATAACTATGTTTACGAACAGAGATGCGCTAATGCAAAGTTAGAACTGTATTTTTGCGAAACAGATAGCTATGTGAATATGGAAAAGGAGCTTTTAAACAGCCTTTCAAGTATATTGTCATTAAATAAACAAAATAAATAATATGCAACAAAAAAGAGTAAGATATGAATTTTTCTAAGAGTAAATACTGTTCGTTGTGGCAGTGCCCTAAGATGTGTTGGCTTAAAAAGTATAAACCCGAAGAGGCAAAAACAGACCCTGCCGTTGAGGCGAGGTTTGAAGCGGGTAGTCAGGTTGGCGAGCTTGCAAAAGGGCTATTCGGTGCGTATTATGACGTAACCACTAAAAAGGCAGACGGTTCGCTTAACCTTTCGGCCATGATAGCAAAGACCAAAAAGGCGATATCTTTTGGTGTGAAAAATATCTGCGAGGCGGCTTTTTCTTTCGGCGGGTTGTACTGCGCCGTGGATATTCTGCACAAGGAAAACGGCGGTTATGCCATTTATGAAGTTAAAAGCTCAACGGACGTAAACTATATCTATTGCGTTGATACTGCCTACCAGAAATACGTTCTGCAGAAGTGCGGCGTCCCCGTAACGGGAGTATACGTGGTGAATATCGACAGTACGTACGTCAGACAGGGGGAGCTGGAGATTAATAAGCTCTTCAAAATCACCGATATTTTGCAGTTGGTTCAGGACGAGGAGAAGGTAGTAGAGCAAAACTTGGTATATGCCGAAAAGATGCTTGCCGACCCTAACGAGCCTGACTTCGATATAGATATGCGCTGCAACGAACCCTACGTTTGTAGCTATTGGGACTATTGTACAAAGCATATTCCCACACCTTCCGTGTTTGATTTGTACAGATTGCCCTTCAAGGACAAGATAGCGTCATATAAGAAAGGTATCGTATCTTTTGAAAATATGGTTGAGAACGGCGTTGCTCTTAAAGGCGTTAAAAAGATGCAGGTCGACTATGCGTTAAACGACAGGGGAACGTATATAGATAAGGCAAAGATAAAGGAGTTTTTAGACGGGCTTACGTATCCTTTATACTTTCTCGATTTTGAAACTATGCAACAGGTTATTCCGCAGTTCGATAATTCAAAACCCTATCAGCAGATCCCCTTCCAGTATTCTCTGCACTATATTGAGTGCGAGGGCGGTGAAGTTAAGCATAAGGAGTTTTTAGCGCAGTCTGGCGTTGACCCCAGAAGGGAGATAGCCGAAAGCCTTTGCAACGACATACCCGACGACGTCTGCGTACTTGCCTATAACAAGGCGTTTGAGTGTACGAGGATAGACGAGCTTGCAAAGCTGTTCCCCGATTTAGGCGAACACCTGCTTAAAATAAAGTCAAATATAAAGGACTTGCTAACGCCTTTCCAGAACGGTTATTATTACAACCGTGCAATGGGCGGATCGTTTTCGATAAAGAGTGTTCTGCCTGCAATATTCCCCGACGACCCCGAGCTGAACTATCACAATTTAGAGGGGGTACATAACGGTAGCGAGGCTATGGAGATATTCCCCAAAATCAAGGATATGCCTCCCGAAGAGGCGGAGAAAGCAAGAGAGAATCTGCTTGAATACTGCAAACTCGATACGCTTGCAATGGTAAAGGTCTGGCAGGAACTTATAAGAGTGGTGAACTAAAGATGGGACAATTTATAGTTAAGGTTGGCAATATCGTTGACGACGAATTATTAAAGACAGCCGATGCAATTGTCTGTCCGACAAACCCTATGATGAAGTTGGGCAGCGGTGCCTGCGGTGCAATCTTCCGTAAGGCAGGGGTAAAGGAGCTGGAGGATTATACCGAAAAGGTGTTTGGGTTATCATACGATAACAGGAAAAACCCCAACGTTATGCAACCGACTGAAATTCGCGTTACCCCCGGATTTAATATCCCCTGCGATATTATCTTTGCTCAAGGGGTAAAGGTGTGGAATTGTAATAGTTACGACGAGGCGTTAACCTTGTTTATTCAGACCTACAAAAACTTGCTTGATTGCATTACTCAAAAGGGCTACAAAACGGTGTTAATTCCCGCCCTGGGAACAGGACATTACGGGTTTACTCACGAAGCAACCGCCCAATTTGTAAAAGACTTATTAAGAAACTATGCAAGCAATCACGATGTGAATTTGGTTTTTGTTGTCACCGAAGAAGAGGTCGTAAAACTTTATAGGTAAAAGTGCTCAATAATATAGTTGTGCAGAGGCCGGATAGATTCCTTAAATAATCGGGGTGGATAGGTAGATTAAATAATATTAATTGGTTAAATTAGTTTAACAAGATTGCAGGGTGCTGATGAATTGAAAAATTTAATAATTATTTAAAACTGACTGTTTATTGGACAGATTATTGCTGTTTTCGGGCTAACAGTGTTTATAATTATAGTGGAACAAATTTAAATGAGAGGCGTTATGAACACTGAATTATTAAACAGCCAACCTGCGGTAAATAACTTTTACAACACTCCGACCATAAAAAAACAGCTTGACAGTGCAGACCCCGTTCGCGGTGCATTTGAAATTGCGTACTCTGATTACCGTCGTAGCCTGCGTGAAGCGGGTAAAACCACCAACAGAAAGCAGTTAAAAGCCTTTATTTATATGATTACCACGGCATTTTATTATAATATGATTGACGTGCGTAAAGACTTCTATAAAGAGGCGTTTGACGTAAATCTCGTAGGATCTTGCTATAAGATGATTGACGGTGTGAAGGACTACGGCTACGAAATCAGTTTGGGACAGGCACAGAAGATTATCAACGTTTTCTTCAAGCTGATGCTTATTGTAGATGAACGAGTAAACGACATTATACACTATTTACACGTTCCTCTCGACGACGTAATATTAAAGGGCATAGCCGAGAGTAAGGAGCTTGGAACGCTCTGCAATACAGCCAAAAAATTAATGCCTTATGAAAAGATAGCAGACGAAGAAAAGTATATGGAGTTGCAAAACGGGTTGTCGTATGAATATATAGAACCCATTCTTTGGTGTTTTACAGTTAACAAATCCTTTACAAAACGCTACAAAAATATTTGAGGGGGGATTATAATATGAAACAGACGTTACCGTCAAATATAAAAGTATGTGCAACTTGCGCCAGGTGGGGTGGGGAGAGAAAACCTCTCTTGCCCTCTTATAATCGGGTTGAGTTTGATCATCTCGGCAGGGGTAAATGCTACGGCGGTGCTTTCGACAGGACGGATAGAAACGCTATGAACACTTGCCCGAAGTGGCAGCAGCAGTACGATAAAGATTAGCGAGGCGATAATTATTTAAATAACGATACAATAAACGAGTAATGCCCTTGCCTTAACGGCAAGGGCAAATTTAT
>JBJFAG010000110.1:0-3678 GCA_051887795.1 Candidatus Coproplasma sp.
AAGGAGTATACGTTTTCCTTAATAAGTTTTAAAACGTCCTCTGCGGCTGCAATTGTCTCGTCGTCGGTTGCGTTTAACAGCTGACTGCGTTCTTCCGAGGTAACTGTTCCATCTAACAATGCTTCTGCATTGTGTATGCCAAGCGCTGCAAAATATGCGTCTCTTACGTTGTCTTTAATGGTAACTCTACGTTTATAGTCGCTGTTTTGCAGAATGCTCCAGGTTAATACGTCCTCTTCTGAAGTGATTTCAGGGTTATACACAAGTCCTGTTGTACCCCACATATAGCAAGCGGCGTATTCCTTCCAGCCGTTTTCTTCAAACATATCTGCAATGTAGGGGGAGACGTTGTTTGTGTAATAGTTCAGCTCACTGTTTTCAAAGAAGCTTTGGGAATATTTTTCAAGCTTTCCTTCATTTAAAAGCTTCATTATCATATATTCCGAGGGGCAGACTAAATCGTACTTATCACCTAAATTCAATCGGTTGTATAAGTCCTCGTTAGTGCCGAAAGTGGAGTACTCAACCTTAACGTTAAAACCGAAATCGGAGGAGTTAAACCATTCGGTGAAGTCGTCAACTATGGGGTTAATTCCGATAATTCCGCCCTGTTCGGGGTCGTAGGGGTTATCGATATCAATTAATTCATCTTCTCCCCATTCACCCTCGTCAATGTATTCTTCCCAGTTTGAAACCCTTAACGTTAGCGTTTCTTCCTGCTTTGCACAGGCTGCAAAACTAAATGAAGAAAGAGCTATGGCGGTGGTGGCAAGGATGGATATAATTCTCTTAGTATACTTTTTCATTCTTTTCTCTCTCCTTGCGTTTTGCTGAGATTACGTTCATAAGAACTACTGCAATTACAACGATTATGAAAATCAATGTACTCAACGCCCAAAGGGCCGTTTTAGTCTCGGTCTGGCTGCCTTTTGTGGCGTTAACTACGTATGTTGAAATAGTATCGAAGGTTGAAGGCTTGGTGTAGGTAGTAATAAAGTAATCGTCAAGCGATAACGTGACTGCCAGCATAAAACCTGAAAGTATTCCGGGGATAAGCTGGGGTATTACCACTTTGAACAGCGCTTGCGCCGGGGTTGCACCCAAATCCAACGCCGCTTCGTACATGCTGTTGTCAAGTTGCTTAAGCTTAGGCAGGATTGAAAGATATACGAATGGAGCGCAGAGGACAACGTGGCCGATAACCAAAGGTACGTAGGTGTCCTTGTTAATACCGAAAAGTATAATAAGTAATACGCATACCGAAAAACCTGTTACAACATCCGCATTAACGACGGGAATCTGGTTTGCGGTATTGATAAGACCCTTGACGGTACGCTTTGAATAGAAAGCGCCGATTGCACCGAACGTCGCCAGAATGGTTGCAATCAATGCAGAGCCGAGTGCAAGCAGTACCGTGCCAACAATCATGTTACGCAGATCTTCATTTTTAAACAAGTTGATGTAGTTATCGAACGAGGCTGAGTTGATTGCACCGCCAACGTTAGTTGCGTCGGTAAAGCTGTAGACTGCAAGAATGAGTATAGGGAGGTATAATGCAAGGAGGACTAAGCCAAGCCATATGCCGTATATTGCTTTTTTCATAATAAATTCCTCCCTGCCGAGCTTCCGTCTTTATCACCGAATCTGTTTGTGATAAGCGTTACGACCAGGATAATTGCAAGCAAAATCAAGGAAATCATAGAGCCGTTATGCCAGTCGTAGGCGCTGAAGTAACTACCGATAAGGCTACCCATTATATAGGTACTGTTGTACAGCATATCCAATACCACGTAGTTGGTCATAGAAGGTAATAATACCATCGTTATGCCTGAAATAATACCGGGTACGGAGAGGGGTAAAGTCACCCTTAAAAACACGATAAACTTGTTTGCACCGAGGTCAGAAGCTGCTTCTAAAAGGTTTTTGTCAAGCTTCTGGAAACAGGTGTAGAGGGGCAGGATCATAAACGGCAAAAAGTCGTACGTCATGCCGATTACAGAGTTTAAGAAGGGGTACAGTGAGATATTGCCTTCAAGAACGGTTAAAACCTCTTTCAATGCAGTAATTCTCAGTGTGAAGTTAATCCACATGGGAAGAACCAACAGCATTAATAAAACGTACTGTCTTTTAATTCCGCTTCTCGCCAGGATGTAGGCGGTGGGATAGGCGATTAACAGGCAGATTATCGTCGTAGTACATGCAAGCAACAGGCTGTATAAAAGAGTGCCTATCGTATTTGTATTTGAGAAAAAGGCAAGAAAATTATCTGCCGTAATCTGGCCTTCTCCGTTTGTGAAAGCATAATAGAATATAACGAGCAGGGGAGCTATGACAAACAGTATTAAAAACAGTGCATACGGTATGCATAGCTGGCTGCGTGAAAACCTGAGTCTTTTCATCTTATTTTTCATCCTCTGCTTTAACGATGAGCTTCATCTTAATTTTGTCGGAGGGGATTATAAGGCTGACTAAGTCGTCAGTATTCCATAAATCATCGCAAGCTAAAACGTAATCTTCCTCGTTTTCAGCTGTTCTTACTATATAGCGATAATGGTCGCCCTTGTAGATCATTGAAATAATGTTGCCAACAACGCCGCCTGCAGACTTATCGTCGCTCATCTCTATGTCGTGGGGGTCAACCTCGACTTCGACTTCAACGCCTGTCAAGTCAAGTTTTTCACCCTTTTCGGTTATTAAATAGCCCTCGTCATCGAGATGTGAGTTGGGGTAAAGGGTGGTAACGTCACATTCAAATTCGCCGTCGCCGAACTCAACCGTATTGTTCTTTGTGATTTCACCGATGTATTTATTAACGGTGTATACCTTTTTCATAAGGTGAATACCATCGGGTTCTATTCTCATGCCGATAAGCGCTCCGATTTCGGGGGAGGTGGTGCTTTGAATTACAATTTCAAACTTGCCTACTTCAACCGTTATCTCATAATGAACACCCTTGAATACGGTGGAGAAAACCTTGCCCTTCAACTGTCCGTCGTTGGGAGCGCAAATTTTAATGTCTTCAGGGCGGACTACAACGTCAACCATATCGTTGAGTTCAAATTCGTCAAGGCAGTCAAAGGTTGCACCGCAGAACTTGACTTTAAGCTTTCCTACAACGGTACCGTTGAAGATGTTGCTCTCGCCGATAAAGTCTGCAACAAATGTGTTGATGGGTTCATTATATATTTCGGTGGGAGTACCGACCTGTTGGATTTCACCGTCGTTAATTACGACAACCTTGTCCGACATGGTAAGTGCCTCTTCCTGATCGTGGGTTACGTAGATGAAGGTAATGCCGAGCTTTTTATGCATATTCTTAAGCTCTATCTGCATTTCCTTACGCATCTTTAAGTCAAGTGCGCCCAAGGGTTCGTCTAAAAGCAGAATTTCAGGCTGATTTACTATTGCCCTTGCTATAGCTATACGCTGCTGCTGGCCGCCCGAAAGGGTGTAGACGTTTCTCTTTTCAAAGCCTTCGAGGTCGACTATTTCGAGTGCCTTTTTGACCTTTTTATCAATATCTTCCTTGGCAAGTCTGCGATATTTTTTAACCTTGTTTCCCTTTTTATCGGTAGTCTCAACTTCGATTTTCTTAAGTCTGAGACCGAATGCAATGTTCTCATAGACGTTAAGGTGGGGGAACAGAGCATACTTCTGGAATACCGTATTTACAGGTCT
>JBJFAG010000111.1:0-3666 GCA_051887795.1 Candidatus Coproplasma sp.
ACACCTGCTTTGACGCACCCTTGGAGTGGGTTACCGCAAAGGACAGCGGAATACTCCTTTTAAACTTCCTCAAAAAGTATAAAAACGGCACCCTGCCCGAAGAGTTCTGGAAAAAGGTATACAACATCGGCGGCGGTGCTGCTTGCCGTGAGTACGGCTACGGCACGTATGACGCAGGCTTTAAGATAATAGGCGGAAGCTTCCAGCAGTTCTTTAAACCCTGGTACAACGCAACGCGTAACTTCCACGGCATGTGGTACTACGACAGTGACGAGCTGGAAAAACTCTTTGAGTTCAGGGGACAGTCGAGCGCAGACTTCTGGAAGGAGATGGAGCTTAGACATAAGATATACAAGATGGGTAAAATGGTACCCTCTCCCATCATTGCGCAGTTTGCCGTTAAGCGCCTTTTAAAGGACGACAACTCCCCCTCCCACTGGGTTAAACAGGGCGACGAGGCAAAGGCGATTGCCTACTTTGGCGGCAAGGATAAGTTTGACAAGCTTACAAAGCTGACCTGGGCTGACGTTACCCTACCCACCGAGATACCCGACCCTGTTCCCCAGAGCTATGAGGAGAAGATGGCGGCATACGGCTACGACATTGAAAAGAGCGATAGCGAGATAACCATCGACGATTTAAAGACGGTTGCAGAGGCACACGGCGGTAAATGTTTAACACCCCTCTGCTTTGACGGCGATATGTACAAAAAGCTCGACTGGCAGAACAGCGACGGTGAGAAGTTCACCGCAGATACCTACACCGTTCTTCGTGCAGGACATTGGGAGCATGCGCTCTATAAGGACTTTGTGTGGGAGTTTGACAGACTGGCCAAGACAGATAAAATCTTTGCACGTATCTGGTACGACAGCCACGAAAAAGACGAGAACTACCGCTACTACTTCGATAAAAATTTTGTAGCACACGTCGATAAATTAAAGGATTAATTAGCTTTTCAGGGGGCGGAGATGGTTAAAAACATTAAGATTTGCTACATAGGTGGCGGTTCCAAGATGTGGGCAAGGGTGTTTATGTCCGACCTGGCGCTCGCCAAGGATCTGGGCGGTGAGAGTGCCCTGTACGATATAGACAAACCCGCCGCAGAGCGCAACGCTAAAATCGGCGGTTATATCAATCAGGACGAAAGGACGGTATCCAAGTTTGACTACGTAGTTTACGACAGCCTTGACGACGCCCTTTCAGGCGCTGACTTTGTAGTTTTATCCATACTCCCCGGCACCTTCAAGGAGATGAGAAGCGACGTTCACGCCCCCGAGGAGTACGGCATTTTTCAATCTGTCGGCGACACGGTCGGTCCCGGCGGGGTGTTGCGCGCCATGCGTACCGTACCGCTGTATGAGGAATTTGCAAAAAAGATTAAAGCCGTATGCCCGGACGCCTGGGTAATCAACTTTACCAACCCCATGAGCATCTGCGTCAAGACGCTGTACGACGTATTCCCCCAAATCAAAGCCTTCGGCTGTTGCCACGAGGTATTCCACGCCCAGCAGTTTTTATGCTGTGTTTTAAAGGAGACGAGGGGCATTGAAGTTACAAGGGACGATATCTACACCGACGCGTGCGGGGTAAACCACTTCACATGGATAACCGAGGCAAGGTATAAAAATTTTGACCTGTTATCCCTGCTCCCTGAATTTATGGACAAGCACTACGAAGAGGGTTACTACGAATACCCCTCTGCTGACGGTAGCCGCTTTGGATTTTTGACAGACCCGTTCGCATACGGCAACAAGGTTAAGATGGACCTGTTTAAAAAGTATGGGGCGCTTGCCGCAGCGGGAGACAGGCACTTGGTTGAGTTTTTAAACAACAAATGGTACCTCTCCTCCCCCCAGGCTGTCAAGGATTGGAAATATAACCTTACCTCCGTCGACTGGCGTGAAGCCGACCAGAAGAGAAAGATAGAAGAATCGATCGAAATGGCGGAGGGCAGACAAAAATTTAACCTTGTCAAATCCTCTGAAATCGCAGTCGATCTCATGAAGGCGTTTATGGGATTTGAGAACATAATTTCCAACGTCAATATGCCTAATTACGGGCAGATGCCGCAGATGCCGAAAGGCTCGATTGTGGAGACCAACTGCATATTCTCCAACGGGCAGGTTAAACCCATTATCTCCAACCCCCTGCCCACCGAGGTTAAAAACCTTGTGTACAGAAATTGCGTTAACATTGACAGCGTCTACGAGGGGATTAAGGAGAGGGATTTGAATAAGCTTTACCTTGCTTTTGCAGACCAGCCGCTATGCTCCTCGCTCACCTTTGAGGAGAGCAGAGAGCTGTTTAAAAAGATGTGCTATAATACTGCAAGCTACCTTACACCTTACTTCGATCTGGACGGATATTTTGGATAATTGTATAATTAAAAGCCCCTGGCGGCCAATCGGCCGCCAGGGGCTTTATTATTTATTAGTTAACTATCTCTTATCCGAGGTCATATTCTTTTTAAAGGCTACCAACGCCAGTGCGACGGCAAGCACAAGCACGACGGCAATGGGTATAATGCCGAGAGAGGCTATGCTGTCAAAGCTGTACGCTATCGGTTGCCCCAGCTCGTCGGGCAGGGTGTGAACAGCACCCGTTATTACTCTGCCTATGTATACGGAAGGGTAAAAGGGGAGAAATCTGCAGACAGTTTCAAACCCGCCCATAGTATCCAGGGGCATCCAGCAACCGCCTAAAATACCCGCACCGCAGATGAGTGCGGAGCATATACCGGGGGCGGACTTATCGTTTAAAATACTGCCGAAAAGTATGCCTAAAAAGATAAATGTTACGAGCATAGGCAGCATTGCAAGGGCAAGCAGCATTGCCGAGCCGAATGAAAAATAAGCACCGCCGAAGATAAGCGTCAACAGCCAGCCGAAGAGCAGGCAGACAGCCTCCTGCACTACCCCCACTAAAAGACAGGGAAGGGCGTAACCTATAACAAAGTCATTAGTTTTCATAGGCGAGGTGTACAGCCTTACCAAAAAGGCAGAAGAGCGGTCTTTACTAACCATAATGCTCTCCATAAGCATTACGAAGGTAAAGGAGAAGAGCATTATTCCTGGTACCAGCGACTTAGCCTCGAAAATGGCAAGACTTGCAGGGGTACAGGCGTTAATCACTTGGAAGAGCAGCAGCATTACTACGGGGAAGCCGATGCAGAAAACGTAGATCAGCGGGTCACGCAGCATCTCCAGCGAATTTCTTTTAACAAAAGCTATCATCCTCTTCATACCTGTTCCTCCCTGGTTACAAGCTCCACAAAGGCATCTTCGAAATTGTCCTTACCCGAAAGCGCTTTAATCTCTTCACAGGTACCCAGGGCAATTATTTTGCCCTTTACCATTATTGCAACCCTGTCGCACAGGGCTTCAATCTCCTCTAAGTAATGGGAGGTTAGGACAATCGTCGTCTGGCTTTTAATCTTATTTATAACATGCCAAAGCTCACGGCGTGCCAGCACGTCAAGCCCTAAGGTTGGTTCGTCCAAAAACAGCACCTTGGGGTTGGAGACGAGCGAACATGCAATTGACAGCCTGCGCTGCCAGCCGCCCGAAAGCGTCTTTGCCCTTTGGGATATCACCTCTTCAAGTGAAAAGGTCTCAATAATTTTTTGTACGGCTTGCACCTGCTCCTGCCTATCCCTATAGTAAAGAC
>JBJFAG010000112.1:0-3662 GCA_051887795.1 Candidatus Coproplasma sp.
TGCGGACTTATTGCCTTTTTAAGCTGTATTTTTGCCCGCCTTGCATTTAACAGCTATGCCAGAACGTTTATGCTCTCACTCATCGGCGGTGTGCTGTCAACGCTGATGTGCTGGTTAATCTCGCTCACAGGTTTAACCTGCCATCTATCGACGGTAATGATGGGTACGATAATGACGGTTATACCAGGATTGCTAATGTGTAACGCCATACGAGATCTGTTTTCGGGCGATACCTATTCAGGCACTTCGGAGCTGTTGAACGCAATAATCACAACGCTTGCAATAGTTGCAGGCTACGGTATCCCGATGATAGTATCCTCTACTTTTATAGAGGACGTGGCAATAGTAAAGAGGACGGGGTTGGAGGACTATCTATACAGAACAATCTCCTGTTTTTTAGGCACTACGGCTTTCACCATCTTCTTTGGCGGAGCGTACAGAAGGCTTATTCCCTCTGCAATCAACGCAATGGTAACCTTCGGCGTATACCTTGTCATGGAGTATTTTGTAAACGATACCTTGCTTAATATGTTGGTGGCAACTACTGTTGCGGCGATTTTGTCAGAGGTATTTGCCCGTACCATAAAAGCCCCTGCAATAATCTTCTTCGTGCCAGGCATAATACTCTTCGTCCCCGGGCGAACACTGTATTTAACTATCAGCGCACTAATCAACAAGCAGTGGGACGCCGCCCTTTCTAACGGTGCCGAAATGGGTAAAACGCTGCTCGGCATAGTCATAGGCCTAATCTTCATAACCGTACTTTTCAACCTCATTTCCCCCACGTTCCACAGCAAATACATGCGTAAGAGGGTGGGGAACGAAAAGCGGATTTTAACCGAAAAAGAGTTATTGCAGTCGCAGGACGGCAATAACCGTCAGGACGATTGCAGCGTTCAGGATAACGCAGCTGAACAGGATACTACAACACAAAGTCAAGAAAAATAAAGATAAACAGGTAAATAAATATGGATTTAAAAAAATTAGCGTCAACCTTAATCCCCGATACCGACCTTCTGCCCTTAGAGGAGTATGAGAAGATGTATCCCGAAAGGCAGTTAAAAAAGGGAGCGGAGGTAACCCGTCTTGCCCCCTCGCCCACGGGTTTTATACACCTTGGCAACCTCTATTCCGCATTGGCGGACGAACGTATAGCCCACACTACAGACGGCATTTTCTATCTCAGGATAGAGGATACCGACCTTAAGAGAAAGGTGGACGGTGCGGTTGAATCTGTCATTCGTTCGTTAAACTACTTCGGGTTAAACTTCGACGAGGGAGCAGAAATTAATTCTCCGTTAAACTGTTACGGCCCCTACTACCAGCGTCAGAGGGCGTCTATCTATCGCGCCTACGTCAAGGATCTGATTGAAAGGGGGCTTGCATACCCCTGTTTCTGCAGCGAGGACGAGCTGAACGCAGTGCGTGCGGAGCAGACGGAGAGGAAGGAGATAACGGGTTACTACGGCAAATACGCCAAGTGCCGCAATCTTTCCGAAGAGCAGATTTACGCAAATTTAGCCGAGGGCAAACCCTTTGTAATAAGGTTAAAATCCCAGGGTTCAACCGAAAATAAAATTACCTTTAAGGATAGAATAAAGGGAGAGATTACCGTCACCGAAAACGACCAGGACGTGGTAATTTTAAAATCTGACGGAATCCCCACATATCACTTTGCCCACGCAATCGACGACCACTTCATGCACACGACTCTGGTAATCAGGGGAGAGGAGTGGCTGTCAAGCCTGCCCATTCATTTGGAGCTGTTCAAGGTATTGGGCTTTAAACTTCCTTCATACGGCCATACGTGCAGTTTAATGAAGGTGGATAACGGGGTTAAAAGAAAGCTTTCAAAGAGGAAAGACCCTGAACTATCCCTTGACTATTACAGGCAGGCGGGCTATTACCCCAAGGCGGTAGTCAAGTATCTGATGACCATTTTAAACTCCAACTTTGAGGAGTGGGAGCGTAAAAACCCCACCGCAGACTACCGTGATTTCAAGTTCTCTATTGACAAGATGGGCAAGAGCGGAGCCTTGTTCGATATCGATAAATTAAACGACGTCTCCAAGGCAGAGCTTGCCACCCTGACCGAGGACGAGACGTACGACTTCTTAAAGGGTTGGGTTGACGAGTTCGGAAGCGATAAGGACAAACAGCACTTTGAGGACAGGGAATATATCAAGAAGATTATAATCCTCATCTGCGGAATAGGCGGTAAAAAACGCCGTAAGGACATCGTTCGTGCCGAGACGGGCGTAAGACTTTTCGACTATTTCTTCGACGACGTGTTCGCTCCCGAATACGCCTTCCGTTTTGAAAAGGCCGACGTAAACTCTATACTTGAAAAGTTTGCCGCAATCTACGACGAGAACGACGACAACAACGCCTGGTTTGCAAAGGTTAAGCAAGTTGCCGCAGAAGTCGGCTTTGCCGCAGAGATGAGCGAGTACAAGGCCAACCCCGCAGCGTACAAGGGCAGCGTTGCAGACGTAGCCGAAGTTTTGCGTATAGCCGTAACGGGTATGTCCAACTCCCCCGACTTATGCACGGTTATGAAAATTTTAGGCAAGGAGCGTACCCTTAACCGTTTAAACTCTGCCGTTTGTGCGTAAGTGATAAGTACAGTAAAATCTGTTAACCGACTTTACGATTATGACAAAATTATTGACATTATGTTTTCTGTTCTTTGTGGGCAGCTGTATCGGCTGGTGTATAGAGGTGGTTTTCCGCCGTATATTCACGGCAAAGAAATGGATTAATCCGGGATTTCTGACGGGGCCGTATCTGCCTTTATACGGCTTTGGCGTAGTGGGCATGTACCTCATCTGCCTAATCCCCATAGACACGGGAATGTCCTGGCTGAACGCCATTATAACCATAGCGATTACAGGCGTTATAATGACGGTTATCGAGTACCTTGCAGGGCTGATCTTTATCAAGGGAATGAGGGTTAAGCTGTGGGATTACTCCAACCGTTGGGGTAATATTCAAGGCATTATATGCCCCCTGTTTTCCCTCATCTGGCTTGCAGTCGGCGCATTGTACTACTTCGTTATCGACCCCTTTGTAATAAATTGGGTGGAGTGGTTTGTATCGAATATGCAGTTTGCCTTTGTAGTAGGTTTCTTCTTCGGCGTGTTCACAATCGACTTCTGTCATTCAATAAATCTTACCGTAAAATTACGCAAGTTTGCAGCAGAACACAACGTGGTAATTAAATACGAAAAGGTTAAAGAGAGTGTTAAGGAAGGTTGGGACAGACTTAAAAACAACGTTAAAGATTCCGTTAAAGACACTACGCATAAGATACCGAGGGCCAAGTTCTTTTCACCGTTTAAAAGTTCTAATTCGTTAGAAGAGGCGTTAAGCGAATATCTCGTAAAGGAAGAAGCAGAACGTTCAAAGCCCCGTAAACGTTGGTATAAACGCAGAAGCAGCTCAGACGATTGTAAAAACAGTGAAGAAAAGTAAAATTTGTGTGAATTAACATACCAAGGCGCAGAGCTTAATTGACTTTGCGCCTTAAATAATATATTATAATAGCACCAAAATCATAGTAAGTATATATCATCACCCTCAGAGGGTACAAGGCAGGCAAAAATATGTTGCGTATAGTAGATTTAAAAAAGGATTACGCCGTTGCTGACGGTGCAGTGCAT
>JBJFAG010000113.1:0-3637 GCA_051887795.1 Candidatus Coproplasma sp.
AAAACGGCTTGACATAAGTGTCATTTAATAATAAAATAGTTTTACTCACGAGAAATTAGTTAAAAAAAGGTTAAAAAACAACGGTTTGCAGTCAGGCAAACGAGTCAGGAGAAAATAATGAAAACCTACATGGCAAACGCCCAGACAGTTGAAAGAAAGTGGTATGTCGTTGATGCGGCAGGCGTTCCTTTAGGCAGACTTGCATCTAAGGTAGCAGCTGTCCTCAGGGGTAAAAATAAACCTACGTTTACGCCCAACGTAGATTGTGGCGACTTTGTGATTATTATAAACACCGATAAGGTAGTTTTAACGGGTAAGAAGTTAGAGGATAAGTTCTACCGTTATCACACCGGTTATATCGGCGGTCTTAAGGAAACTTCTTATAAGAAGATGCTCGCTGAAAAGAGCGATCTTGCCGTTTATGAAGCGGTAAGGGGCATGCTCCCCAAGAATTCTCTTGGCAGAGATATGATTAAGAAGCTCAGAGTATACAAGGGTGCAGAACACAATCAGGCTGCACAGAAGCCCGAAGAGCTTAAGTTATTTTAAGGGGAGAGGTAGAAAAATATGGCAAAAGCAACCGTAAAGAAAAAGTTACAGTTTTGGGGTACGGGCAGAAGAAAGAAGGCTATCGCCCGTGTCCGTCTTATTCCTGCAGGCAGCGGCACTATCGTTATTAACGACAGGGCTTTCGAAGACTACTTCCCTCAGGGTTTGATTCAGTATCAGGTTAAACAGCCCTTGGAGCTTTTGGGCGTAACCGCTAAGTACGACGTTATGGTTAACGTATACGGCGGCGGCTATACCGGCCAGGCTGGTGCAATCCGCCTCGGTATCGCTCGTGCGCTCCTTCAGGCAGAGCCCGATTGCAGACCTGCATTGAAGAAGGAAGGCTTCTTAACCCGTGACCCTCGCGCAAAGGAAAGAAAGAAGTACGGCTTAAAGAAAGCACGTCGCGCTCCTCAGTTCTCAAAGAGATAAAAAAATACGAACTCCACTTCGGTGGGGTTCTTTTTTTTGCAGGTGTGACCTGCAGCAGGGTATCTTAACTGCAATACGGTTGACATACAATTCACAAGTCAAACGATTGACGGGTGTTGAGTCGGCCAAGCAGTAGGGCAATAAAGAAACTTCGCAGTGGCCGCGCCACAGGTGTGACCTGCAGCAGGGTATCTTATTTGCAATACAGTTGACAGACAATTCACAAATCAAACGATTGACGGGTGTTGAGTCAGCCAAGCAGTAGGGCAATAAAGAAACTTCGCAGTGGCCGCGCCACAGGTGTGACCTGCGGCAGGGTATCTTAATTACAATACGGTTTATAGACAATTCACAAATCAAACGATTGACGGGTGTTGAGTTGGCCAAGCAGTAGGGCAATACAGACACCCCGCCGTGGCGCGGCCACGGCGGGGTGTCTGTTACATATTAACAGAGCAGGTGAAAATTTTTCATTCATTATATTGACAGTTGCTTTTTATAGTGTTACAATACGATTATGAAAATTTTTGTAATCGGAGCTTGCTCCGATTATATAAGGGAGGAAAAATGAATAAGAAACTCACTAAACTTTTATCTGTGTTCGTCATCGCGGGCGCGATAGGTACGGGTGTTGCAGGCATTTCTGCTTGTAGCAACAAGACACCCGAACACACTCACACCGCTGCAACCGAATGGCAGAGCGATGCAAACGGACACTGGCATAACTGTACTGCAGACGACGGCGCAAAGCTTGACGAAGGCGCTCACGTTTACGATGACGACCAGGACGCAACCTGTAACACCTGCGGTTATGAAAGGACGGTAACGCCCGCTCCCGAGCAGCCCACCGTAACGGGCGTTGAGGCGAGCGCAAGCAAGACCGAGGCGACCGTTGGCGACGAGATCACCTTAACCGCAACCGTAAGCGGTACTGGCGATTATGACAAGACGGTAACCTGGGCAATCACAGAAGGTTCGGACAAGGCAACGCTTGCCGGCACAACCCTAACCGTAACGGGAGAGGGCACTGTAAAGGTACAGGCTACGGCTAACGGGGACAACACCAAGAAGTCAGCAGAAATTGTTATCACGGTTGAGGCTGCGGCGCTTGATAACGCTATAACCGTTGATTATGAAGGACCTGCTGCAGGACCTCAAAGTGGTTCTCAGAACGTTTCGCTCGGATTTAAGGGTTCGGATTTGGACGCCGGTGCATTGACAGCCCCCTGGACCGACGGTACGTTCACTATTGTCTCAGCCGCCGAAATCCGTAACAGGACCGACACTTCCAGCAAATATACACGCTCGGTTAAAAACGGCGTTATATCCGTTGAAGCACCTGCAGGTGCAAAGCTTGAAATAGTATATTCAAGCGGTTCAAGCACAATCGGCAACGCATCGTATAAGCTGACGAAGCCTGACGGTACAAGTGAAACCGTTACTATCAATGCCGCAGATAAAGTTCTCCAGACGTTAACTATTGACAGCACGCAGGCAGGTACCTATATATTTGAAAAGGCAGGCGGTACAGTTGACGTATGGGAGTGTTCGCTTTCATACACCTCTACGGCGTCTGCAATCAAAGGAATAGAAATTACCGATGAAGGCTTAACCGATTATCTTGTAACTCAAAAGGTAGATTGCACGGGCGTTTCCATTGTTGCGGTTGACAGCAACGACGTGCCTCATGCGGTAGCCCTTAAAAACTGCAAATTCGATACTTCAAAGTACAACCCTGATGTTTCGGGCGAGTACGAGATCGGCGTAACCTATTACCTTGACAGCAACCTTGACAGCGACAAGACGGAATTTTCTGCAAGCTATAAGGTAAAGGTATATCAGGTTGATTCGATTGTGCTCAACACTATAGGTCTGAGTGCAAGCAAGCAGGTTACCGTTCAGCAGGCATTCCTGACCGACGGTACGTTTAATTCGGACAACTTGTCCGTTACGGCTACCTGCAAGCTCGGCAATAATACGATTGAACAGAAGTTAAAGTCCGAATGGTACACGATTTCCACGCCTTCGCTCACGTCGGAGGGAACCCAGATGGTAACCGTCTCCGTTAACTCGGCTTACACCGTCGGCGGAAAGAACGTTTCTGCAAGCTACGACATAATCGTTAAGAATAAGCTCGACGCAGTCGACAACAAGCTTGAAATAACCGTCGGCGAAGCGGGTGACTTTGCAACGCTTACGCAGGCCGTACAGTATCTTAAAGCTTGCGGACTTGACAGCTCTGTTAATAAGGTTATTAAGCTTGCGGCAGGTACTTACGAGGAGAAGGTATGGCTTGATATCGACAACGTTACCCTGATAGGTATGGGAACGGAAATCGACGATACCGTAATTACCTATTCACTTGTCGAAGGCGACACCGATGCGTTGAGCAATGGATTATGGGCTCTCAACTGTGCAACCCTGCACGTTACGGGCGCTAACTTCAAGACGTACAATATTGCTATCCGCAACGACTTTGATTATATCAATAATTCGAGCAATTATTCGGGAAGCCAGGCGGCTCAGGGCGTTGCGCTGACTATTGACGGCGACGGTGCGGTTATATACAAGACTCATTTGTACGGCAACCAGGATACGCTTTATTTAAAGAGCGGCAGGTCGTATTTCTATCAGTCGCAGATTGACGGCAACGTAG
>JBJFAG010000114.1:0-3621 GCA_051887795.1 Candidatus Coproplasma sp.
AAAATTTTTTTATAACCTGCAGGGAAAACGCTTGACTTCTTCTTAGCAGGTTTTTAATAGGGGGGATACCGTCTGAATAGAGCTTTTGCGAAAGCCTGTTTTACATTTATTTTACAATATCATGCGTAATTATTTTACAACGCAAATATAAAATAATAGTGACAATAATATATTAAAGACAGGCGGTCGTCCGATGGACGGCTGCCGTTGTGCAGTATTTAAGAGGAAGTTTTATGAAAATAGGGTTATTGACGAGCGGCGGCGACTGCCCCGGGCTTAACGCGGTTATGAGGGCGTTTGTAAAATACGTAGAGGCCAATCTGCCCAAGGCTGAAATAATCGGCTTTTTCGACGGGTATACGGGGCTGATCGAGGGCAATTACAGGCAGGTAGACGCCGGATATTTTGAAGATTTATTATTCACGGGCGGCACCGTTCTCGGCAGTATACGTCAACCCTTCAAGAGCATGAACGACGAGGGCGAGGACGGGCGCACCAAGCTTGACAAGATGACGGCTAACTATAAAAAGTTAGGTTTGGATTGCCTTATTACGGTAGGCGGTGCGGGAACTCACAAGACGGCGGCAACGCTGAGTGCGGAGGGCTGCAACGTAATAGGTCTGCCCAAGACCATAGACAACGACATATGGGGTACCGACTACAGCTTCGGCTTCGATACGGCGGCAGAAGTTGCGGCGGAATGCGTAAGGAATATGCACGCCACGGCATACAGCCACGGCAGGGTTATGCTCGTGGAGGTTATGGGCAATAAGACGGGCTGGCTCGCCTTAAATGCCGCCGTTGCGGGCGGTGCGCATATTGCGCTGTTGCCTGAGTTTCCCTATAGCGAAGAGGTCGTGCTTGCAACCCTTGCAAAGCGCAGAGAGCAGGGTTCAAGGTACGATATCATAGTCGTTGCCGAGGGTGCAATGACAATAGAGGAGAGCATGCTGAAAAGAAAGGAGATGCTGTCGCTTCGAAAGGCGCAGGGATATGCCTCGGTTACCGATAAGATGGCTAAGACTATAGAACGGCGTTTAGGCATAGAGGCACGCATTCAGACCGTGGGTTATCTGCAAAGAGGCGCCTGTCCCAATGCCCACGACAGGGCTCTTTGCACTCTGCTGGGCGCATATGCGGGGGAGCTTGTAAAAGCAAGTAAATTCGGGGTAACTGTTGCGCTGTCAGGCGGAAAAGCAACCTACAATTCGCTTGCGGATATTGCAGGCAGAAGCAAATGCGTAACCGACGACACGCCCCTTTATAAAGCCGCTCTGCAGACGGGTTTGTGCTTTGGAAGATAGGGCAGAATAAAATCTCTACGGGAGAAGACTATATTATGAAATATGCAGTTATAGACGTAAGCTCGTGCAGCGTTTCGCTGTTGGTGGCTCAGTTTGACGAAAAGCTTAAGGTACTGCTGACCGACAGGGAAATCGTATCGGTTTTACATTACGCCAAGGGTAAGACGCTCTCCGAAAGGGGAATTGAAAAGATTGCGGAGGGCATTGAAAAGATGAAGGGCATAGCCGCAAATTACGGTGCGGAAAAGTGCTGCGTAATCTCTACGGCTTCCATCAGAAATTCATCAAACTATGAAGAGGTTGAAGAACGCCTTTCCAAATTGTGCGGAGCCAATCTCAACCTTTTGGACGGGCAGACGGAGGCGTACTGCGACTACGTTGCAAACACGCCCTGCACCCTGGACGGAAACACCCTTTTAATCGACGTCGGCGGCGGCAGTATCGAGCTGTGCAATTTATGTGCAGACGAAAAGGGGAGTGCGGTGGACTTTTTAGACTTCGGCTCTGTATTTTTAAAGGGCAAATTCGTCCGCTATACTCACCCCGACGAGGACGAGGCGAATAAAATCAAACGCTACGTAAAGAACAAGCTCAATAAAAAGGCGTTTGCAGACGGTGTAAAATTCGATTCTGCTCTGCTTGTAGGCGCAACGGCGCGGGCGATATACGAGGCGTACTGCGATTATTTCAATCTCAAGCCCTCCGAAAACGTCGTGGTGGAGTACGACAAGCTGAAAGAACTCAGAAAATATTTAATCACCTCTTCGGTAAGAAGTCTTTTAATAGTAAAAATCGCACCCGAACGTATTGAAACCTTTGTGACATCGCTCGTTTCACTGTGTGCGGTGCTGAAGTATTACGGCATCGAAAAGGCGGCCCTTTCGCCCTACGGCGTAAAAGAGGGGTATTTAAACCTCGTAGCAAAAGGTGAAAAAGAGGGCAGGGAAACTCCCCTTGCCTGCAGCGATAATACCGACGATTAAAATTTAGGAGAGAGCAAATATATGGCTAAGACTAAATTAGCAGAACCCATCAAGGGCATTTACTGCAACAGGGAATACAGCTGGCTGCAATTCAACCGCAGGGTGCTTGATCAGGCGGCTGACAGGGATAACCCGCTTTTGGAAAGGTGCAAATTTCTCGCCATTTTTCACTCTAATTTAGACGAATTTTTTATGGTTCGCGTGGGCAGCTTGCTCAACGAAAAGCGCACCGACCCCAAGGAGAAGGAGAATAAGACGGGGTTAACCGCCGAAGAGCAGCTTGAATGTATACTTGCAGAGACCAAAAAGCTGTATAAACAGAGCTGCTTGGTCTTTTCCCAGATTGCCAAGGAGCTGAACGCAAACGGGCTGAGGCTCATTCGCCCTCACGAGCTTTCGACAAGGCGCAGACAGCAGTGTTTAGATTACTTCGTAACGTCGGTTATGCCTCTGCTCTCGCCCATGGTTTTAGACGCAAAGCATCCGCTTATCCGTTTTGAGAACAAGCATATATACATAGTGTTCGAGCTGTTCCGCGACGGCAGGCAGATGATAGGCGTTATGGCGGTTCCCCCCTCCGCCGAAAGACTGTACAGAATACCGGGAGGCGGTAAGGTGAATTTAATCACCGTAGAGGACTTGGTTTCGGAGTTCGGCAACCTCGCCTTCCCGGGGTATACGGTTATAAGCAAGACGCTGCTGCGCGTAACCCGCAACGCCGACTTCGATACAAGGGTTGACGACAGTGACGTGGAACACGATTTCGACTTCTCAAAATATATGAAGAGAAAGGTGGAAAACCGCTCCCGTCAGGACGCCGTAAGGGTGGAGACGGATACCAACAGCACGGCAATCCGCCCCTTTGTCTTAAAGAACTTAGATCTAAAAAAGCCCTATTGCTTCAAAGCCGAACACTATATGGACTATAAGTTCATGTTCTCGCTGGGCAAGTACTTTGACGGAGAGAAGCTGTCTGCCTTGAGATATCCCCCCTTTAAGGGCAGGACGGAGGTCGACCTTCTTCCTCCAGTAAGCTTGATCGACAGGGTGCGGAAGGGTGATATATTTCTATCCTACCCCTACGACTCTATGGAACCGCTCATACGCCTTTTAAACGAGTGTGCGGAGGATGAAAGAGTGGTATCTATCAAGATAACAATATACCGTTTAGACAATCACTCACGCATTGTCGAAGCGCTCAAAAGGGCGAGCGAAAACGGCAAGGAAGTGACGGTAGTCATAGAGCTGTGCGCCCGTTTCGACGAGGAGAACAATATGTACTATGCAGGGGTGCTTAAGGACGCAGGCTGTACGATAATTTACGGTATGCAGAA
>JBJFAG010000115.1:0-3613 GCA_051887795.1 Candidatus Coproplasma sp.
TATAGCTTGTAAGACAGGAACTTGCGGGACAAAAGAGGGCAACACCGACGCCTATGCAATAAGCTACACATCTCAGCATATTATTGGCGTCTGGGAAGGCGATAAATCAAATATAAAACTTAATATAACGGGCGGAAAAAACTGCTGCGAAATAACAAAAGAAATCATGCAATCAATCTATAAAGATAATACACCTCCGCCTATTGATATAAATAGCGACGTATGCGAAATACAACTTGATAAAAACGAATACGAAAATAATAATAAAATAATACTCTGTGACGATATCTGCCCTTTGCTTAACAGAATAAAGGTTGTATGCAGTAATTCAAATGTACCAAAAGAAAAATCTTCTGCATTTACAAAGCCAATTATTAAAAAACCGACAATAACTGTAGAAAATAACAATATTTGTATTCAATTATGTCACGCAAAGTACTATGCATATATCATAAATCGTAAAATAAATGACAATATTGACATAATATATGACGGAGAATGGAAACAAAATATTTGTGAAAAATTACCGGCAGGTGAATATGAATACTGTATTATACCCTACTTCTCTTCAAACGGAAAGAAGTATTACGGCGATGAGATTTGGCTGCCGAAAATTAAAATTGAAAACTCTTTAAATGATGATGAGTTAACACCAAAAATACAAATTCCCGATATTGCAAATAAAGACTGGTTTGACAGTAATTTTTAATAAAATCAAAAACACCAGTGAACTGGTGGTTTGCACAGCCCTAAAAGGGGATAATACGTGCTGACCACTTAAGTGATACTGAAACAAAGCATTGCATCAATAGCACTGCTATCAGTTTAACTGGTTATATACCAACTCTTCACTCGTATTTATTAAATAATGCGGTGATCATTATTATTTCGAATTTGCTTCTAGCATTTTACCAACCCCAAGTAGAACCGGGGGATTAGTTACGCTTTAATAAGACATTTAAAACAGCACCCGAAAATTTCGGGTGCTGTTTTTGTTCTTAATTCTATAAATAATTTAATTAATTTTCATCACTTCTAAAGATGATAGCGCCTCTTCAATCAGCGCCTCAACGTCGAGCTTTGCCTCCTCTGCGAGTATGTCGGCCATTGCAGGGCGAATTACAGGGTGACGGGGAAGAAATACTGTGCAGCAATCTTCATATGGCTGAATTGATATTTCATATGCACCCATAAGCCTGCTACGCTCAATAATTTCATTTTTGTCAAAGCCGCACAGAGGCCTTAGAATCGGTAATTCCTTTATAACGCTGCCAGACGACGTCATACCCTCAATTGTCTGACTTGCCACCTGCCCCAAGCTTTCACCTGTTATAAGGCACTGGGCACCGCTATTTTTGGCTACCCTTTCGGCTATTCTCATCATAAAACGCCTTAAAAGCGTTACCATATAATCTCCGTTACACTTTTTATGAATCTCTTCCTGAATATGTGTTACCTTTACAATATTTAAAGTTGTTCCGCAGGAGTATTGCGCAAGAACTTTAGCAAGGTTTTCAACCTTCTCCCTTGCCTGCATATTTGTATAAGGATAACTGTGGAAGTGAATACAGTCGATATTCATACCCCTTTTTGCCATCATATGCCCGGCAACGGGACTATCAATACCGCCTGAGATTAACAACATTCCCTTACCGGCAGTACCAACGGGCATTCCTCCCGCTCCCTTAATAAGATTGCCGAATATCAGCGAAGAGCTGTCTTCCCTTAAATCAACACCTATTATAAGGTCAGGTTTGTGTATATCAACCCTCAAACCCTTGTGTTTATCCAGAAGCCTTCCTCCGATTTCAGCATTAATTGCCATGGAATTTAACGGGAATTTTTTGTCTGCCCTGTGCGTATCGACCTTAAAAGTACCGTATTCAGGGCAAATTTGTTCTGCCGCATGGAAGATATTATCCATTGAAGTGGGAACTTTCAGCGCAATGCTTAAGGTATGAACACCGAAAACTTTAGATAGCTTTTCTACGATCAAATCCTCGTTGCCGTCTTCAAAGTTCTCAACGGTATATCTTCCGCTACGCTTCCTAATTACGTGGCGGATTCCCCTTAACGCCTTTTCCATATTTTCGGCAAAAACCCTTTCAAAGTAACCACGGTTATTGCCCTTGAGATATATTTCACAATACCTTACTATAATAACTTTTTCCATTTTATTTCATTATTTCCATTCTGTTTTTAACAGTTTCATTTAAAATCTGTGCTGCTTTATCAATCTCTTCCTGAGTTGTTTCGGAGCTGAAACTCAATCTTAACACTCCGTCTGCAAGCGTCTCTTCAATTCCGCAGGCTAAAATTACACGGGAATATCTCTTTTTTTCATTGGACGAACAAGCAGAACCTGTACCGATAATCAATCCTTTATCGTTAACTTCGTGCAGTATGATCTCTCCTCGTACACCAAGCGCTATTACCGAAAGAATATAGGGTGAAGAGTTATCTGAAGATACTATTTTAAATAGCTCCTTATCTAAAAGGCTGATTAATCTGTTCTTTAAAGCCTTAACTCTTTCATAGTTTTCCAGAAGATTAGAATACTTAATTTTGGAAGCATACTCAAACACTTTTATACCGAACACGTTCTCGGTACCGCTACGCAATCCCTTCTCCTGCCCACCGCCATAGATTAGCGGTTTTAATACAAGATTTTTGCGTTTAATCAACGCACCGCACCCCTTGAGTGCATTAATTTTATGCGCTGATACGCTGTACAAATCAACCTCTTTGCCCAATTTAAAGGGTATTTTGCCAAAAGCCTGAACGCCGTCCGAGTGAAATAAGGTATTAGAATTTATTGCTTTAACCCTCTTTGCTATAGCGTTAATATCGTTTATCGCACCCGTTTCATTGTTTACATGAATTACTGAAACCAACGAAGTTTTATTATCTACAAGCTTAATAAGCTCATCAACGTTTACGCTGCCGTCGGAATTTAATTGCGCAAACCTGACTTCAATTCCACGCTGTTTAAGCTCATTAGCAGTGGAAATTATTGCAGAATGTTCACCTGATGTCGTGACAACGTTTCCCCTTTTGCCACCGCAAAAAAGTGCGTGATTGTCCGCCTCTGAGCCGCATGAAGTGAAAATCAATTCGAAGTTCGTGTCATTTGCCACTAAATTTAATATGTTTTTCCTTGACTCTTCAAGTTCACGGTGTAAAGCATAACCTTCCGCATATAATGCGGAAGGATTATAAAAGTTTTCAGTTAAGTATTTTTCAGCCCTTTTCAGGCATTCGCAGTCAGGTTTTGTCGTGGCTGCATTGTCCAAATATATCATCAGATTTCAATAATACCTTTATACGTCTGTTTAACCGAGCCGTCCAGCTCTGCCTCGCCATTGTCGTTGAGCCTTACGAATAAATCACCGCCCTTGAGCTTTACGGTAATTATTTCGTTTTCTTTGCACTCACCGCCCTTAATTGCAGAAAGCGCAGCAGCCGCCGCTGCAGTACCGCAGGCGAGCGTTTCACCGTTTGACTTGTCCCAAGCCCTGACTTTAACGGTTACGTTGTTTACCACACGGACAAATTCAACGTATTCGTCAGGCTTGATGGCACCGCTCATAATGAGCGTCTGTCCAACCTCTTC
>JBJFAG010000116.1:0-3607 GCA_051887795.1 Candidatus Coproplasma sp.
TAGCATGAAGAAGAAATTTAACTACGAACTCTATGAAACCTTACAGATGATTTCAATGTAATTTAAAAATTTTTGCAGATAAACCGCTGTAATAGCGGTTTTTTTGTGGAAAATATAATTTTTAGGAAAATAAATATAATGATTTTATGTGTAAGCCTTAGCCCTTGCATCGAATACAACATGGAAGTTGAAAATTTGGGAATAGGGAAGGTAAACAAGGTTATCAGCAAGCGTGCTTTTATGACGGGTAATGCATTAAACGTTGCAACGGGTATTTCAAGACTCGGCGGCGATGCGTTTGCAACAGGCTTTATGTTTGAGGAAAACGGAAGGCTGTTTGAACAGGAATTACATAAAGAGGGTGTTACGTATAAATTCGTCTGGAATAAGGGCAGAGTGAGGGAAGTATACAAGCTTGTCGATATGCGCTCTATGCTCACAGAGATCGTTGATGAAGAGACAAGTATTACGCCCGAAAATGCCGATATGCTTATTCAGATTGTTAAAGAGCTGTCTAAGCAGTGTTGCGCTGTGGTTATTTCAGGTACCTGTCCTGAAAATTTAGGCGACAATTATCTTGAAAGGTTAATTAGCGCAATAGATGGCAACGCCCTGAGAATAATTGATTTGAAGGGTAAAGACTTAAATATGCTAATCAAACACGGCATAGACCTTGTAAAGCCTAACCTTGATGAATTGCAGGATGCTTTGAATATAAAAATTTCAGACCTGGAATCAATGAAAATTGCCTGCAGATCTGTTGTCAATGCCGGGGCAAAGCGTGTACTTTTATCTCTCGGTAAGAATGGCGCTGTCATCTATGACGGTGAAAAAACTTTATATTGCACTTCTGTCAACGTTGCTATGAATTCAACCGCAGGTGCGGGCGACGCGATGGTTGCAGGCGCTACGAAAGCTCTGGTTGCGGGGGAGAGTACGGAGTGTATTTTACGCAGTGGAGTTGCTGCAGGAACTGCTTCTGTTACGACTCCTGACAGTATTTCTTTCAATAAATCCAAGTATGAAGAGATTTTAAATACGCTTAACGTAAAAGAAATTTAAAATTAGACTTGATTTTTGATAATTTTATATTATAATTAAATTAGGTTAGTTTATAATTAACATATTCATATGAACTCTATGAGTTCAGTTTAAACATTTTATTATTTATAAGGCGGTGTATTATGTGGGATGAAAACGCTCCCTTAGAGCTTTTAAAGGAAATGCCTCAAATTTTGTCGGCAGAGAATCTTTGTAAGATACAGGAAGTTATTGATAAGGATAAATATATAAACAGTATGGAAAGGCAACAGGACTTATGCGGTCAATATGCCCCTTTCTGCGATACTTGTGACAAAACCGTTCAATATCCCTGTGCAGTTGCTTACGTAAAAATGATGCAGGCAAAGGGAATGAATGTTGAAATAGAAGCAATGCCTTGCAATACTACAGAGGAAATAAGGGAAGAGCTTCCTCCTAAAACCTCTAAAAAGATTAGGATTGCCATTGCAAGAAGAAAGGTTTAATTTGTTATTTAACCCGAAGCCTATTATATTTGACTTCGGGTTTTTAATTTTTGGGGGGAATTATGAAAAAATTCATTATTTTTTTAACTTCAATAATTATGTGTTTTTCGGTATTTGCAGGCTGTTCGCAAACACCCGAACAATCCGGTAATACTGGCGGAGATGAAGTTACAGACGTTCCAGGTGATGAAAAACCTGATCCCGAGCCGGAACCTGAACCCGAACCTGAGCCTGAACCCGAGCCTGAACCCGAACCTGATTGGTTGGAACTTTCATCACAAGAAGTTAAGACCAACTTGTCCGCAGACGGCTATGTAAGGGGAAATATAAGTGATTTTTCAATTTACGAAGGCACGTCGGCTTACCGAACGGTTTCTAATGCTGATGAGCTTACCGCTGCGCTTAGCGATGCTATCTGGCATTATAAAACTATATGGAACGAGAGTGACAGTACGATATCTCAAGAGCCTGCCGAAGGATACACGGAGGACAATTTCAAAGGTACCGTACATGTAATTGAAATTACACAGGATATAGACCTCGGCTACAATAAGTTAAGCGATACTGCAAAAAACAGCGGAGTTATTGAAAATAATTTTAAAAATGCCGTTGCTTTAGCTTCCGACGGTTCTTACGTTCCAGCCTATACAATGTCGTCAATGTATAATGAACACGGCATGTCTTCGCTGAAAATTCAGAACATAAACGACCTGTTAATTTATTCTAAAAACGGCGCTAAGATTACCCATGCGACAATGAAAGTAATATCGTCAAGCAACGTTGTATTCAGGAACCTTGAGTTTGACGAAGTATGGCAGTGGGAGGACACCTCAACTGTTAATGCCAATAAGGTCGGCGACTACGACTCCCAGAAGTGGGCTTACTTTAAAATTGACTTCTGTGGTTACGTCTGGATTGATCACTGTACTTTCGGCAAGGCCTTCGACGGACTTATAGATTATGCCAACCCCGTCTACAGCGCAACGGAGGCTATGGCTAACGTAAACCGAGCTCCCTATGGGCTCGAAGATGAGAGAGGCGTACATATTTCATGGTGTAGTTTTAATGCCGGCAGTGACGACAAAGACGGCTACATCTACAAGATGATGGAGGAGATAGAGCAGAACTATCAGGATAATTTAGCTGATAGTACGGTCCAGTGCAATTATCTCTATTATAAAGCTTTAAGAGATAAGGGAGCTAGCTTTGAAGATATTTTGTACGGTCTTGCCATTCCCCAAAAGAAAGCCTTCCTGTGCGGAGATTCGGGCGATAATGATCTGGACTATAAATACAACCGTAACTTAAAGATATCTATTGCAAACTGTTATTTTAAAAATATCGAGGATAGAATACCCAAGTTAAGGGGTGGTAACTGTTATTTCTATAACAACGTAGTCGATAATTTCGAGTATTTCGAATACAGAAGCAAGCTATCTTCGTATGCTTCGGCAGTTACTCAGCTCGGCGGTAAATCTTCAACGTGGAAATGTGCGCTCGCTTCGCAGTGTTTGCTTACGAGCAACGGTGCAAGTCTTATAGCGGAAAACTGCATTTTCAGAGGCATCAATACTCTTATTAAAAATAACGACAGCGCTATAACAGTTGACGGAGATACAACTGCAAGCAAGGGCTATTACTGCATTGTAAATTGCAGTTATCAGAAGTCAAAGACGAGTGCGGTAATTACAGGTTCGACCACCGATGCGACCAATCCGTTTACGGCAAGCGGTTCGGCTTATACAGACGGTTTCTCCTGGCATGCAACTGATGGGGAAGTACCATTTGAAATATGTGCTACGCCTTTGGATGAGCTTGAAAGCTGGTTAAGCAACGAAAACTACGGAGTAGGCGTTCGTTCGGCAATGGGTGAAAAGTGTCTTATTACTGATTATTTAAGCTAAATTTTTGGCGGCTGTCTGTTAGCAGCCGCCTTAATTATATGTAACAAAAAACCCTGTTCCGATTCGGAACAGGGTTTTTGTGGAGCTGCTGAGCAGACTTGAACTGCCGACCTCATCCTTACCAAGGATGTGCTCTACCGACTGAGCCACAGCAGCAACTCTTAAATTCAACTTACC
>JBJFAG010000117.1:0-3604 GCA_051887795.1 Candidatus Coproplasma sp.
TAAAATACTTTATCGAAGGCTCTGACGAAGAGGGGTTAATAGTTGCGACTACCCGTCCCGAAACCATGTTCGGCGATACGGCGGTTGCAGTCAATCCCGACGACCCCAGGTATAAAAAGTATATCGGCAAGAACGTAATTCTGCCCATTATAAACAAGCCCATTCCCGTCGTTGCAGACGAACATGCAGACATGACGTTCGGAACGGGTTGCGTTAAGATTACCCCCGCCCACGACCCCAACGACTTCGAAGTCGGTTTAAGGCATAACTTAGAGAGCGTTATCGTCATGAACGAGGACGGTACGATGAACGCCAATGCGGGTAAGTACGAGGGCATGGACCGTTACGAGTGCAGAAAGGCGGTTGTTGAGGAGTTAAAAGCTTTAGGCAACTTGGTTAAGATTGAACCCCATAACCATAACGTAGGCCATTGCTACAGGTGCCAGACCTCGGTTGAACCCAGAATTTCCAAGCAGTGGTTCGTCAAGATGGAACCCCTTGCACGCCCTGCGATCAATGCGGTTACCGATAAAAAGACTACTTTCGTTCCCGAAAGGTTTGCAAAGACCTACTATAACTGGATGGAGAACGTCAAGGACTGGTGTATCTCCCGTCAGCTTTGGTGGGGACACAGAATCCCCATCTGGTACTGCCCCGACTGCGGTAAGGTTATCTGTGCAAAAGAGGACCCCGATTGCTGCCCCGAATGCGGAAGCAAGAATATCCATCAGGACGAGGACGTGTTAGATACCTGGTTCTCCTCCGCACTCTGGCCCTTCTCAACGTTGGGCTACCCCGACGATACGTCCGATTTGGAATACTTCTATCCCACCGACGTGCTGGTTACGGGTTACGACATAATCTTCTTCTGGGTTGCGAGAATGATGTTCTCAGGTCTGGAGCATATGCGCAAAGTACCCTTCCACTACGTGCTTATCCACGGATTAGTGCGTGACGAGCAGGGCAGAAAGATGTCCAAGTCCTTGGGCAACGGCGTAGACCCCCTTGAAATTATAGATAAATACGGCGCAGACAGCCTTCGTTTCTCGCTGTTGCAGGGCGTTGCCCCCGGTAACGACATGCGTTTCTCCGAGGCTAAGGTTGAGGCAAGCCGTAACTTTATGAATAAAATCTGGAATGCCTCAAGGTACGTTATAATGAACTGCGAGGGCAGGAATATTAAACCCGTTACGGAGTTCAAGCTCACCCCTGCAGACAAGTGGATTATCTCCAAGCTTCAGGCGGCAATCAGGGACGTAACCCTTTCACTCAACAAGTTCGAGTTCGGCCTTGCTTTACAGACGCTGTACGACTTCACCTGGTCGGATTTCTGCGATTGGTATATCGAGTTAACCAAGCCCGCCCTCTACTCCGACGACGAGGAGAAGAAGGATAACGCCGTTTCGGTTCTTACTTTCGTGCTTGAAAATACTTTAAAACTTTTACACCCCTTCGTACCCTTCATTACCGACGAAATTTACCGTTCGCTTCCCAATACTTCGGGGTCTATCATGGTTTCATCCTTCCCCCGCTACAACTCCCGCTTAGCTTATAAGAAGGAAGCGGCGGCGTTCGAGGGCGTTATGGAAATTATTAAGGCCATCAGGGAAGTCAAGCTTGAAACGGGCTGCGCACCTTCAAAGAAGGTAAACGTCTATATCTTAAGCGAGAGCAAGAGGCTTATAACCGCCAATGCGGACTGCATTGCAAAGCTTGCAGGTGCGGCTTCCGTTAAGGTTATCGCTTCAAAGGAAGAGGTTGAGGGCAGGAGTTCTGCAAAGGTTGTAAGCGTAGGCACAATCTTAATCCCCACGGGCGAGCTTATCGACGCCGACAAGGAGAGGGAGAGGTTGACGGCAGAGCTTGATAAAGTCACTGCGGAGATCAGCAGGGCGGACAGCAAGCTCAATAACAGGGGCTTTATGGCAAAGGCGCCCAAAAAGTTGGTTGACGCCGAGAGAGAAAAGCTGGAAAAATATATAGAGATGCGTGAAAAAATCCTCTCCCAGCTCAAAAATTTATAAGGTGAAAAATGGCTAAGAAAAAAGCAAAAAAGAAGGGCGGTAGTAGTTCAAAGAAAAGTTCGGCTGAAAAAAGCACAATCAAAATACTCAGCAATAAAAAGTTTGTAGCGTTTATTGCCGTATTAGTTGCGGTTATTCTTGCCGCCGTTCTCATTATCTATTTCTTTTTTCCTGATGTATTCAAGAGAATGGAAAACGCCTATTTATCTTACGTGCAGACGCTTTATTACGACAGCACCGACGACGACCCCGAAGGCACTAACGGTGGTAATGCCGTACTAGCGCCCGACGGTGATTTGGCGGAAATAAACGCAGGTGATTTCTCAATTCATTTCCTTGAACTCGGCAATAAGTATGCAGGTGATTGTACTCTAATCGACTGCGGTGACATAGAAATTTTGATTGACGCAGGCTCTCGTAAGTCAAGCGCAACGACCATTAAAAGCTATGTAGACCAATATTGTGACGATGGTAAACTTGAATATGTAGTGGCAACTCACGCCCACCAGGACCATATCGCTGCTTTTGTAGGTTCGGGTAGCGGAACGGCAAGGACGGGCATTTTATATAATTATGAAGTGGGAACTTTAATTCAGTTCTCCCGTCATAATTCTACGGCTGCTATTTATACAAGCTACGTCAATGCCGTTGATTATGCAAAGGGTAGAGGAGCAACTGTTATTAACGCAGGCGACCTCTTTACAAACGGAAAACCTGTTGATAATTCAAACGTATTCGATATCTCAGGCGACGGAAAACTTACGTTAACGGTCCTTTATAACTATTATTATGATAACGATACTGCAGATGAAAACGACTATTCGGTCTGCACCATGCTTACATATAAAGAGAGCGAAACGCAAATAAATCACTATTTATTTACGGGTGATTTAGAGGGTGAGGGGGAAAGTAAACTTGTTGATAACAACTCTCTGCCCGAAGTTGTCTTATTTAAAGGTGCGCACCACGGAAGCAAGACCTCTTCAACAGATAAGCTTTTGTCTATTATAAAGCCCAAATACGTTGCGGTATGTGCTTGTGCAGGTTCAACTGAGTATACGACAAACAACGATAATACCTTCCCTACTCAAGCATTTATTGACCGTGTTTCAGCCTATACCGATGCTGTTTACTGCACTTCGATATGTTACGACTATAAAAAAGGTACTTATGGTTCAATGAACGGCAATATAGTGTTCTACTATATCTCCTCGCAGACTACGGATAAGTTTAAACTTTATTGCTCAAACAATACTACAAAGTTAAAAGACACCGACTGGTTTAAGGCTAACCGAACGTGTCCTGATAGTTGGTTATCTTAAATTAGCGCTTTGCGTACATACTTCGTAACAGTTCGTCGCCTTTACGTTTTACCTCGGTAATTCACGACTTAGTAAACTCCCGTCGGTAAATCCGCAGGTCCTGCTCTTACCCGTATCACCGCAAAGGTACATATCCCAATAAGGAACAAAGTTATTATCCCAAACAAGGAGATACAACAATGACTGATGATGAGAAAAGACGTCAGGAAGAGATGGCTAAACACGCAAAGATAAAAAAGATTTTAAAGATTATCGGCT
>JBJFAG010000118.1:0-3601 GCA_051887795.1 Candidatus Coproplasma sp.
CCTTTTTTCAAATAAATTTCGTAAGCCATACAATTATTTTAGCAGTTAATATCAATAAATGCAAATAAGTAGGGTTACAGGTTTGATTTTTATTTTTAACTTTGCTATAATTTTACAGTATGAAGGATTTGCTTAAGTATTTAAAACGGTATACCGTTCAGAGTATTCTCGCCCCGCTGTTCAAATTGTTGGAGGCGAGCTTTGAACTGCTTATTCCCATAATCGTTGCGGCTATCGTGGACAAGATTAACGTTGTCAACGCAGGCGGTGCATCCGCTGCGGAGGGTACGCGCTACGTGGTTATAGCCTGTGCAATTTTGGTGGACCTCGGCATAGTCGGATTAATAAGCGCGGTGTCGGCCCAATTCTTTGCTGCAAAGGCTGCGGTAGGCTTTTCAAAGGAGTTGAGAAGCGACCTGTTTAAAAAAATCCATTCCCTTTCATATTACGAAATAGACGGAATGGGCAGCTCTAAATTAATCACCAGAATGACCAGCGACGTCAATCAGGTTCAGACGGGTGTAAACCTTGTTCTCCGCCTGTTTATGCGTTCGCCGTTTATCGTGTTCGGCGCTATGGTTATGGCGTTTTTAATCAACGTTACGGCAGGTATAATTTTCGCCGTTACGATTGCCGTACTCTTTATCGTTGTGTTTGCCATAATGCTTATAACAATTCCTCTGTATAAAAAGACGCAGGGCAATTTGGACAGCGTTACCGCTGCTACAAGGGAGACGCTTGTTGGCTCCAGAGTAGTAAGGGCGTTCTGCAAAGAGGACAGCGAGATAGCAGAGTTTAAAAGACGTAACGATAAACTGACCTCTTCCCAGAAGTTTGTGGGTAAAATCTCCGCACTGATGAACCCGTTGACGTATGCGGTAATCAACGTGGGTATAATAGTACTTATATATATGGGTGCAATTCAGGTTGACGGCGGCGTACTCTCGCAGGGGCAGGTAATTGCCCTCTACAACTATATGGCGCAGATTCTGGTGGAGCTTATCAAGCTTGCCAACCTCATAATAACCGTTACAAAATGCTTTGCGTGTGCAGGCAGGGTTAACGACGTGCTGAAGCTTACGCCTGCCCTGAAGCATGGTGAAATCGTTCCTTGTGAAAGTAAGGAAGGCGTGCCTTTTATCGAATATAAAGACGTGGCGATGCGCTACGGCGGTGGCGGTTCGGATGCGTTAAGCGGAATATCGTTTAAAGTCAACGCCGGCGAGACCGTCGGGGTTATCGGCGGTACGGGTTCGGGCAAAAGTACCTTGGTTAATTTAATTCCCCACTTTTACGACGCGACGAACGGGGAAATACTTATTAACGGCGTAAACGTCAACTCGGTTGGTGATGAGACTTTAAGGGATATGTGCGGAATTGTGCCGCAAAAGGCCGTATTGTTTAAAGGTACAATACGAGAAAACATTAAATGGGGCAACGAGAATGCCACGGATGAAGAGATAAATACTGCGGTTGAGCTTGCGTGTGCAACCGACGTCGTCGCCTCAAAACCTGACGGACTTGATGAAGAGGTGGAGCAGGGCGGCAAGAATTTTTCGGGCGGCCAGCGTCAGAGGTTAACAATTGCCCGCGCCCTTGTCAAAAAACCGCAGGTACTTATTTTAGATGACAGTGCATCCGCGCTCGACTACGCAACCGACGCAAAGCTCAGGAAAAATTTGCGTTCGCTTGAATACAACCCCACGGTGTTTATCGTTTCGCAGCGTACCAGCTCCGTCCGCTATGCCGATAAGATTGTAGTTCTGGACGATGGAAAAATAGTCGGTTTAGGAACTCATGAAGAGCTCTTAAACGATTGTGAAGTCTACAGAGAAATACACTCGTCTCAATATTCAAACGGGGAGGGGGTGTAATATGAAAAAGACTAAGAAAACAGGTCAGGGCAAGACAATGAAGAGGGTGTTTAAACAGCTTAAAAAGTACACCCCGCTGATAGTAGTTTCCATATTGCTTGCCGTTTTGACGGTAGCAGGTAATCTTATTCCTCCTATAATCTTCGGTAACGCCATCGACTGCATAATCGAACAGGGTAACGTGGACTTTGCAATGATTACCACCTATGCAATAATAATTGCAGTTATAATCGGTGTAACAGCCGTAGTTCAGTGGCTGATGAGCGCTATAAATAATCGCATAGTATACGGTGTAATCAACGATATCCGTGATGAAGCCTTCAGGCATTTGCAGAACGTACCTTTAAAATACATCGACGGACACTCATACGGAGACACAATCTCCCGTTGTGTAGCCGACGTGGACCAGTTTGCTGATGGACTTTTGATGGGCTTTACCCAGCTGTTTACGGGAGTAATAACCATTGTCGTAACCCTGGTTATTATGTTCGTATATAACTGGATAATTGCACTTGCGGTATTTGTAATAACACCGCTTTCACTCTTTGTTGCAAAATTTATTGCTTCGCATACCTATTCAATGTTCGTTAAAACCTCCAAAATAAGGGGTGAACAGACGGCTTTTATTGAAGAGATGACGGGGAATTTAAAGGTTGTTCAGGCGTTCGGCAGAGAGGACGAAAATCAGGAGAAGTTTGACGAGATTAACGAAAGGTTAACCAAGGCTTCATTATCTTCAATCTTCTATTCGTCATTAACCAACCCCTGTACAAGATTTGTAAACGCAATAGTCTACGCTGCTGTAGCTCTGGCAGGTGCATTAACGTTAATCTACCCGTCGGTACTTCCCGTTGCATTCGGTGTTGGTAAGCTTACAACCCTTTTAAGCTATTCAAATCAGTACACCAAGCCTTTCAACGAGATTTCAGGCGTTGTAACAGAATTTCAGAATGCAATAGCCTGTGCCGAAAGAATTTACGGACTTATCGACGAGCCCGCCCAAATTCCCGACGCGCAAGACGCCTTAACGCTTGAAAACGTAGAGGGAAGCGTAGAGTTTAAAGACGTTAGCTTTTCCTATGAAGAAGATAAACCGCTTATCAATAACCTTTCAATAAATGCAAAGGCGGGGCAGAGAATTGCCATTGTGGGTCCTACGGGGTGCGGTAAGACTACGCTTATTAATCTGCTTATGCGTTTCTATGACGTAAACGACGGCGGTATTTACGTTGACGGCAATGAAACGAGGTCGATTACGAGAAAGTCGCTCAGAAAGAGTTACGGCATGGTTCTGCAGGATACCTGGCTGAAGAGCGGTACTATTAAGGATAATATTAAGATCGGCAAACCCGACGCCACCGACGAAGAGGTTATAGCTGCAGCCAAGGCAACTCATTCTCATTCGTTTATTATGCAGATGGCTAACGGCTACGATACCGTAATAGGCGAGGACGGCGGCAGCCTTTCGCAGGGACAAAAACAGCTTTTATGTATAACCCGTATTATGCTTGCTCTGCCCCCTATGCTTATCTTAGACGAGGCGACTTCGTCAATAGATACCCGTACTGAGATGAAGATACAAAGGGCATTTGCAAAGCTAATGCAGGGCAGAACGAGCTTTATAGTTGCTCACAGACTTTCAACCATAAAGGAAGCAGATTTAATCCTGGTTATGAAGGACGGCAACATAATAGAACAGGGCACCCATACTCAGCTTATGGAGCAGG
>JBJFAG010000119.1:0-3564 GCA_051887795.1 Candidatus Coproplasma sp.
GAGCAATTCGAGCAAACGGCAAGCCGATTCCACAAGGGCGGAAAGTTTGACGAGCGCAAGTACTACCATTTCAAATTGTCGTGCGCAAGGAGTGATAACGTCAATTCTCAGGAAGCGCATATCTACGCAACCGAGTTGGCGGCAAGACTGTTCAAAGACCTTGAGTGCGTCATAGCCACGCATACGGATACGCAGACGGTTCACAGCCATATAATCGTAAATGCCGTCAATCCCGTAACAGGAAAGAAGTTGCGGATAGGTAAAGGCGATTACACGGCAATGAAGGACGAGGCAAACCGACTTGGCGAGGAAATGGGCTTTACCCCATTAAACTTCCGCAAGAAGTCAAAGAACAAGCGCACTACCGAAGAACGGCACGTCATTCTCAAAGGCGGTACGAGCTGGAAGGAAGATTTACGTGAAGTCATTGAAGAAGCAAAGCGAACGGCAACAACCGAGAGTGAGTTTATAGCTCATCTCAAAAAGTACGGGGTACAAGTTACAAGGAGCAAGACGGAATATTCCTACCTTCACCTCGAAAAGAAGAAAGCCATCCGAGGGCGCAATCTCGGAGAAAATTATACAAAAAGCGAGGTATTAAATGTCATTAGTAAACAGAGAAACGGGGCAGACGGCAACGCCGCTTGCCGAACTACAAACGAGGAATGCGGAACGCAGAGAACAGACGGACAATGCACTACTCAAAGAAGCGTTGGCGATATCGAACGAGAAATGCAACAGCTTGATAAGCGAGCAGAATACGCTCGTCAAGGACTTGACCTACCAAGTGGGGAACATGAACTCGGACAACGATTATCACCAGAGGCGGATACGGGAAACAGTGCAGTCGGCAGTGACGGAAATGCGGGAGATAACTCGGGAAGAGAGAACTTTCAAAGCGGAAATCAGTCAAAGCATAAAGACCGCAGTGACGACTTCTGCAAATGAGGTCAAATCTTACGCCATAAAAGCGGTTGACGAAAGCGTTAAAGAAGTCAAAGAGGAATTGAAAGAGACAGCTAACGAAATCAAAAAGCAACGCATTGAAATGCAGATTGAAGGCGGTTTCCGTAAATTTATGTTCTGGGCAACTCCTATTCTTCTGCTCGCACAGGCAATAGCGACTGCGTTTCTGTTCTTAACGTAAAAAACAACTTAATAAAGTAAAAGCAAAGCGCGTGAACGTGTGTCCTACGGAATAGAGATTGAGTGATTTAGGATTGAAAGAGTTTCACGGCTTTTTTATTTGTTATAGCAATGTGGCTATGAAATGAGAATACCGCCATTAAGCGGTCTCGGAAATGCTTTAGGCATTAAAAGGAGAAAAACATTATGAAAATTGAATACTACTAAAATCTTTAAAACGGGGGTAATGAAAAATTAAAGGTCAGGAACAAACTACAAACGCATATCTTTCCGCGCCGTCCACTACGGCGGTGAGAAAAATCAAGGAGAAGAAATATCTCGTGCAGAGTTTCTATCTTGGCGGAAAAGATATAAATTCGGTAATTCAGCGTATGGCAACGGAGAAAGCTTACGCCGAAACACTTGAAAATAAGGAGGAATGATGATAAAATATAACCAAGTGAATACAGGTTGCTTTGGTTCAGGAGGCAAAATATGAAACCGAAGCAGAATAAAAATTACATAGCAGGAATTTATGCAAGGCTGTCCCGCGACGACGGGCAGGACGCCGAATCGGCAAGTATCGAAAATCAACGTCTTATTCTAACGAAATACGTTGAAGAACAGGGCTGGACGCTCCACGAAGTCTACGTGGACGACGGGATTTCAGGTACGACGTTTGAAAGACCGGGCGTGCAGAAATTACTCGAAGACGCCAAAAATGGGATTATCAATACGATTATCGTAAAGGACCTCTCCCGTTTCGGAAGAAACTACATTCAGGTCGGGCAATATCTCGATTACGTTTTTCCTGCGTTCGGAATACGGTTTATCGCTCTTCAGGATAACGTAGATACGGCGAACCGTGATAACAGCGCAATGGAAATGATGCCGATTATGAACGTTTTCAACGAATGGCACGCGGCGAATACGAGTAAAAAGGTAAAATCGGTAATACGGGCGCAAGCCAAAGACGGGAAATACCATTCGCCCAAAGCCCCGTTCGGTTACGTTATCGTGGATAAGGACAAGCGGTTACCTGTCGTGGACGAACCTGCGGCAAGCATTGTTAAACGGATTTTCGATATGAGATTGAAAGGTTATTCCACGCGGCGAATTGCCGACGTTCTTAATCTCGAAGGAATTCCGAGTCCACAACGGTATATGGAAGAAAAATTCGGTAAGAAAGGCGACTCGCGAGGTTTATGGTATTGGTCTTACGTGTCGGTCAAGGCAATATTGGAGAATCCGCTGTATAAAGGCGATTTGGTACAACAGCGCACCACCACCGTTTCGTATAAGAATCATAAACGAATATATAGAGACGAAAGCGAATTTTTGGTAATACCGAATACGCACGAAGCGATCATTGAACGCGAAGTCTGGGACAGGGTTCAGGCGTTACGAAATTCGGTCAGTCGTGGCAGAGAACGAAAAAAGAACGGATTAATTCATCCTCTTTCGGGATTGTTGTTCTGTGCGAATTGCGGTGGCAAAATGCAGATGCGCCGAGCCAGCTACAAAGGGAAAAATTACTGGTCGTTTGATTGTGGAGATCACTGTCGGCTTGGAAAAGCATATTGTTTCAGTCATCACATTGCGGCGAATATTCTTGAAGAATTGATTTTAACGGATATTCAAAGCAAAGCGGACACGATTATAGCTGACGAAGCGGCGGTACGGCGTAAATTCCTCGAAGAGAACGCACGTCTTTCGCAGGAGAGAATCAGGGCGGTACAACAAGAGCTGAAAAAGAAGAACAAACGGCTTGCGGAACTTGACGGACTGATTGAGAACGTATACGAGGACAAAGTCAAAGGTAAAATGCCAGAAGATATCTGTATCAAGCTGATAAACAGATATACCGACGAGCAAAAGACTTTGACGGAAGAGATTCAAACGCTGAATGAAAGTCTTGCGGAAAGCAATCAGTTAAATTCCGATGTGGACGAGTTTATCGCTAAAATCAAGCGGTATCTGCACATAACGGAGCTTACGCGCGAAATGTGTATGGAACTCATCGACAGAATTATCGTTGGTGCGGCGCCGAAAGACAAAACACAACCAAGAAGCATACAAATCGTTTATAAAGTCAATTTAATCTGAGTTGACTATATAATCGCATAATAACAAAAAGAAGTGAGATAGCCTATTCGTTTAGTCCATAACGATAGGCTATCTCACTACACTTATTTCATAAGTTCCGTTCGCCCTGCGGGAGTAACCGCTTAGCAAATAACCTAACAAGGAGGAAAAAATTATCAGTTATTTAGTATGTCATATGGAAAAATATAAACGGCAGGAAGTCAGTCCTGTCGAGGAGGAAAACGAAAGAGGCGAGAGCTATCAGGCGAGCAATCCGCAGATAGACAGCAGCAGAACAAACCGCAACTATCACCTCATATTGCCGAGTAAAAGCTATATGGAGATAATCAACGA
>JBJFAG010000120.1:0-3559 GCA_051887795.1 Candidatus Coproplasma sp.
ATGATTTAAAAGAAGTCGTTAATTGAAATTAAATTGCCCCGTTTCGGGGCAATTTGCACATTATTTTGTCTTTTTACGGGTATAATAGATATGAAGAAAATTGCACTGATAGGCAGCACGGGTTCAATCGGAACGCAGGTTATACAGACCGTGAAGGATAACCCCGATAAATTTAAAATAGTGGCGCTGGTCGCAAACAGCTCCGTGCAGACCTTTTTGGAGCAGGTGAACAGTTTAACCCCTGCCTATGCCGCATTGACTGACGTAAACGCCGCGAATACGGTTGGCGAAGTTCCCCCCAATACCGCCTTTTTAAAGGGGGAAGAGGGGGCGTTGACTGCGCTTGAAGAGTGCGGCGCCGACCTTGCGTTTATTGCCTGCAGCGGGTTTGCGGGGCTTGCCTACAGCCTTAAGGCGGTTGAGCTGAATATGCCCATAGCCCTTGCCAATAAGGAGACGCTGGTTTGCGGCGGTGAGCTGGTTATGCCTGCGGCTAAAGAGCTTTTGCCCGTCGACAGCGAACATTCGGCAATCTGGCAGTGCCTGAATTTTGACAGAAACACTCCCTTTGAAAGGCTGGTTATTACCGCAAGCGGCGGGCCGTTCAGGGGTAAGAAGTGGGAGGAGTTGTCCTCCGTTACCGCCGCTCAGGCGCTCAATCACCCCACCTGGAGCATGGGCGCAAAGATTACTATTGACAGTGCAACCCTCTTAAACAAGGGGTATGAGGTAATAGAGGCGCACCATCTGTATAACGCCCCCTATGAAAAGATAACCACGGTTATTCACCCAAAGAGCATTGTGCATTCCATGGTTCAGTTTGCGGACGGGGCGACGGTTGCACAGCTTTCCTACCCCACGATGGAGGTGCCTATTCGCCTGGCGCTTACCTATCCCGACAGGGTGGCGGGCAGGTTGACAAATATTGACTTTACCAAGGCGTTGATGCTTGAGTTTTTACCCCTTGTCAGGGGCGATTATCCGCTGTACGATCTGGCGCTAAGCTGCGGGGAGCGGGGCGGGATGCTGCCCACTGCGCTCAATGCGGCCAGCGAGGTGGCCGTTTCCGCCTTTTTAAAGGGGGGAATAGGCTTTACCGATATATACAAAGTTGCGGACAAAGTCGTGCAGTCAACCGCCTTTGAAAGGGTTGAAAGCTTTGAACAGCTTAAATATATCGATAAAATTTCACGAGAGAGGGCAAATAGGGTAATTATTTCCGATTAAGAGGGTTAATGGCAAATTTGCTAATCGGGGGCGTTGGCGCAACCGTTCTTTCAATAATACTTGCAATTGTAATTCTTCTTGCAATGGTCTGCATCCACGAGTTCGGGCATTTCGTTGCAGGAAGAATTTTGCACTTTAAAATAGATGAGTTTGCGATTGGGTTCGGCCCCGCCCTGATCAGAAAGCGGGGTAGGAAGAACGGTATTTTATTCAGCCTTCGTGCGGTGCCTCTGGGCGGTTATTGCGCCTTTGCGGGCGAGGACAGCCAGGGGGAAAGCCGTGACAGCTTTAACTGCAAAAAGCCCTGGCAGCGCATAATCGTGCTGATTTCAGGGGCCCTGTTCAACTACGTTTTAGCACTCATATTGATAGTTGTCGCCTTCTCTGCGTTTGGCCAGGCGTGCTATAGAATAGGCGGCGTTGAACCAACTGACGGAGCGGCTTGCGAATACTCCCTTGCAGAGGGCGACGTGCTGATAGCGGTTGAAGGTAAGAATATCTATTCCTCGGTCGATCTCGTCTACACTTTAAAGGGCAGGAACGAGGGGGACAGGGTTAGCTTTACCGTACTGCGGGACGGGGAGGAGGTTCGGGCGGAGGTTGTCCTTCGGGCCGACTGCAACGCGGAGAACTCCTCACAGGTAAGCAAGGTGTGGAAGGCTTTGGGGTGCGCAACCTTTGAGGGAGAGGACGGAAACTTATATTGGGACATAGGCTCTCAGAACGTCACCTTCTCCGTAATTCAGACGGTTGGCAGGAGCTTTGCCTATTCGTTTAATTGCGTCGGCTCTATATTCAGGGTGCTGGGGGAGTTGATTTGCGGCAACCTGTCGCTAACCGCCATGGGCGGGCCTGTAACCACAATACGCCTGACGGGGCAGATGGCGGTGCAGGGCGTGCAGAGTTTTTTGATGGTCGGGGCATATATCGGGGTTAACCTTGCCGTTTTCAACCTCTTGCCCATACCCTCGCTGGACGGGAGTAAGATCGTCTTTTGCCTCATCGAGTGGGTGTTTAAAAGGCCCGTACCCAGAAAGGTGGAGGCAGTTATTCACACCGTAGGGCTGATATTAATTATAGCCTTTGCCGTTTTGGTGGACATTTTGCAGTTTGCACGGTGTTGAAAAGTATAATAAAAGACCTGTCGGATGACAGGTCTTTTGTATTTGGTTAATTAAATTACTCTGCTTCTTTTGCGGGAGCAGCCTCTGCAACGGCGTCCGTCTGCGTAGCGGTGGTCTTTTTACCTGCATAGCGGTTCATAGCTTTTACAAAGCTCTTTGAACAGAAGATACCTACGCCTGCTGCGATAACTAAAGCTATATCGATAAATACGAACGAGTTGTATGCAAGGCTGTATGCCCATGCGTTCTGGCCTGCATCCGCTGCGTATGCACCGAAAGCGAATACACCGGAGAGTACGTGAGCGATAAATCTTAACACACCTGCTAAAATTGCACCCAACGCAAACTGTACCTGGGGAAGCTTGTCCAGAGCCTTGATAAGCCTGAACGAACCTGCAAAGCCCACCATAGCGAATGCGATGGGGTAGTCGAGAAGGAACTGTGCGGGGTGGATAATGTAGCAGTCCTGCATTGCCTGCATAACGCCGTAGATTAAACCTACGATTACGCCCTTCTTCGTGCCGTAAACGAATGCAAAAATCATGATGGGCAGAAGGGATACGAAGGTTATCGAACCGCCCTGGGGCATCTCCCAGAGCTTAACGTAGGACAGTACAAAGCTCATTGCAATGGTGATGCCTGCAAGCGCTATGCAGTGGCTGTCAAAGCCCGTCTTATCCTTAAGGCCCAATAAGATTGCGCCCGCTGCAGCTGCAACTATCAACACTGCCATTGAGATATAGAGGCCCGTCTCGTTAATGTATTCGCTGTAGTATCCGTCGTCGGAAATGTGCGAGGTATAGTAGATGGAGATGGTTACGATTGCCGCAACGAGTGCCGCAGCCGATAACCCGCCGAGAACGTAAGCCGAGAGCTTGAAGGCAGAGGGCTTAAACCTTGAGATTACAAACAGTGCAATACCGCTTGCAAGCAGTACGCCGAACAGCACTAAAAGGGGAACGAGTACGTAGGCAATAACGTCACGGTTAACCCATTTATCGTCAAGATAATCGCCGTTCATTCTCTTTGCAAGCTGAAGGACACACATAACTATACCTGCGATTAAGGCGTAGGCGGCAAAGCCTAAAGCACCGTACTTTGCATACTTTGCAAAGATGTCCCTCTTAGCAAAGAAGATTGCAATACCTGCAACCAACAGTGCGGCAACTACTGCAACTGTGAGCCACAGTATTACGGTTTCGGCAGAG
>JBJFAG010000121.1:0-14977 GCA_051887795.1 Candidatus Coproplasma sp.
ACCATCGACCTCTTGCATGTCAAGCAAGCGCTCTAACCAACTGAGCTATACCTTCAAGCAAGTTCAATATAACATATATTATAAAAAAACTCAACCCGTTTTACACGGTTTTGAAAGAAAAGTTGCCCCGCACGGCAAATTCTTTGCCGTGCGGGGCAATCAAATCAGATAAATCTTTTTTTGCCCGTAATATTTTCTACCGTTATTTTATATACGGCAACAATGCCTGACAGAGCGCAGTTTTCGGGCGAATAACCCTCAATGCCGCAGTGGTCGAGTAAGAGCTTAATTCCGTGAACGGCCTCACTGCCCGTAACCTCTTTGACGGTACCAAAGCCTATTACGCTCTCATAGTCGGCGGTAACGCTCCGCTCCGTCGCCTTATAGCCGTTTAAAATATCGGCCTCAATGCAAACCCTGTCACATGCGGCCATCAGGTCGAGCTTTTTTCCCTCTTTCGCGCAGTGAAAATAGATGTTAAGTTTTCCCTCCGTAACTTCCCAACCGAAGGAGAGGGGTACGATATAGGGGTAGTCGTCCGATTGCAGTCCAAGCCTTATCACCTGGCACCTGTCCAACAGCTCTATAATTTTATCAAAATCCTTAATTTCTCTGTTACTCTTTCTCATTCCAATCACCTGACCCAGCTTTCATTAAGTATTGAGAGGAATTAATCTGAATTTTCCGTATCTTCAAAATCCTCTGCAGTTATTATAATATTATCTTCTTCTGTTTCAGTATCTTTTTCTTTTGTTGCAGAAAAGTCTTCTTCCATAAACCAGTGGTATGCCCTATCGGCAATAACTTTTGTTTCTACCAAATCAAAACTACCGCCGACAACCGCACCTACAAATGGTACACATTTACCTATGTTAATTAAACCCTTTGATCCGAATTTTGTTAAAAAGCGGAACCCAACCTTTTGATTAATCTTTGTCAAAACCTTGCCAGGTATTTTCTTTACCATAGAAGTAGCAAATTTAATCCCGAATTTAATTCCTACCTGCTTTACAATTTCGTTAACCGTAACTCCCGCAAGGCATGCGTATACAAACGTCTGAGTACTATCACTGTTTAATTCCATACCCGCCATATAAGCAATACATGAAATCATACGCATTTGTACATATAGAACACTTGTGACGTTTGCCGGAAGTGTAACAGGTAGTGTAATGAATCCGCCAAAACCGGTTAGAAATCCTGAAGTAGTACATTTAATGATTTGATTTGTTATCATTGCTTTACAAGCAGTTTCTTTCGTTTTGTATTTATTTAAGTAATCAGCAGCTAATTCTTCAACGCTTTCACTTACATTAGGAATACCGTTCAGGCACTTTTTGTAGCAAGCGTCAAGCATTTTTGCTATATCCTCTTGAGTTATAATTGGCTTTTTCTCTGTATCTTCGCTGTTAATCGTATTAGATGCTTTAGCTCTTCCAAATTTGATTTTATCCATTGATAACCTCTCTTAGAAAAACGAATTATATTGTTTTTTCTAACTTGCTAATAATATAACATAAATAAGTGAGCAATTCAATAGCAAATAAAAAAAAGTATCAAATAAAATAACTGGCTAATATTACAGCGACGTAAAAAAGTCAAATGCCCCACACAAACGGCAGGGCGGTTACATATAATATAGTACGACTTGACTATGCCGACACTAAGCGTTTGTATGATTGTAAAGGACGAGGAGCAAACCCTCGAAAGAGCAATTTCAGGAATAACGTCGTTTGCCGACGAAATTATAATCGTCGATACGGGTTCAACCGACGGCAGCGTAGAGATTGCAAAGCGTTTTACCGATAAAGTCATAAGTTTTGACTGGTGCGACGACTTCTCCGCTGCCCGAAACTATTCGTTTGACCATGCGACATGCGACTATATAATGTGGCTCGACGCCGACGACGTGATAACCGAAGACAATGCAGAAATTATAAAATCTCTGGTGACGTCAGGCGGATTCGACGTTGCCTTTTTAAAATATGCAGGCGCCTTCGATACGGACGGAAACCCCACCTTTATCTATTACAGGGAGCGAATTTTTCGCCGTTCGTTAAAGTTGAGGTGGGAGGGGGTTGTACACGAGGCAATTACACCCGTTGGCAAAATAATCTACTCCGATGCGTGTATTATGCATAAAAAGGTTAAAAGCAATTCGCCTATGCGCAACCTGCGTATCTATCAAAGCAAGATTGCGGGCGGCGGCGTTCTCTCCCCAAGGGAGCAGTTTTACTACGGACGGGAGCTGTATTACAACAACTTCACGTTGGAGAGTATAGCGGTTTTAAGCAGCTTTCTGCACACCGACGGTTGGGTAGAAAACAAGGTTGAAGCGAGCAGAACGTTGTATAGGGCATTGTCAGGTCTGGGGCGAAGGGAGGACGCACTCACTGCTTTGACGGGCGGTTTTCTATTCTCCTTTCCGCACGCTGAAGATTGCTGTATTTTAGCGTCGTATTTCGAAGAACAGGGCGACGTAACGTCTGCAATTTTCTGGTATAAGTGCGCTCTCTCCACCCCTGAAAAGCTTGAAGACGGTGGGTTTTGCAACGTCGATTATTCGGGGTTTATCCCTGCAATACAGCTCTGCGTTCTCTATGATAAGCTGGGGGATTATTCAAAAGCAGAGGAGTATAACGAACTTGCAGGTTCATTCAAACCCGATAACGGGAGCTATCTGCATAACAAGCAGTATTTTTTATCCAAAAGGGGGAAAGGGTAGATAACCAATGACTAAAGAAATTTTTAATATATTATTTAACTGCGACTGTTGCGGCGGTTGCGGTTTTAACGGATGCGGTTGCAACGGAGTCCAGACAATCGTAATCCAAAAAGGAGCCACGGGAGCTACGGGTGCAACAGGCGCCAGAGGTGCAAGGGGCTATACCGGTGCCACGGGTGCCACGGGCGAAACGGGAGCCACGGGAGCCACGGGTGAAACGGGGGCAACGGGAGCCACAGGCGTTACAGGCGCAACGGGCGCTACGGGAGCTGTAACTTAAGGGAAATAAAAATCCCGTTATAGATAGAATAAACCCAAGCATTTCGGAACAGTCAACCATATAAATGAAACACAGAGCGGCCAAATGAACCACCCCGACCAAAGGCTTGAGAGCGGATAAATGAGCCACTCCGTCCAATGAGCCACTCCGACCAAAAGACTTGAGAGCGGCCAAATGAGCCACCCCGTCCAATTAGCCACTCCGACCAAAAGGCTGAAGCGATTAAATTAGCCACTCCGACCAAAGGCTTGAGAGCGGATAAATGAGCCACTCCGTCCAATGAGCCACCCCGTCCAAAAGGCTTGAGAGCGACCCAATGGGCCACTCCGACCAAAGACTTGAGAGCGGATAAATAAAACTAAATTCTCTTAACTTTTAACAGGTACTGCTTGGGTGTGGTGCCTGTTATTTTTTTGAACACGTTTGAAAAATGGCTGGGGGAAGAGAAGGCGAGGTATTCGGAAATTTCCGTTATAGTTTTGTCCGTTGTCCCCATCAGCTGTTTAGCGAAGGCAATCTTAGTTTTCTGCACGTAATCGGTAAAGTTTTCACCCATCTCGTTTTTGAACAGCTGCGTCAGATAGTTGTCGTTCATCTTCATCTTTTCCGCCACTTCCTTAACGGTGATTTTAGTATTCATATTGCTGTGAATATAGCGGAGAACGGGTAAAAGTATGGGGCTTTTGCATTTATTATAGCTATGGAAAGCCACCGTCTGACAGAATTTTTGCAGTATATAGTAAGAAAGAGAAATAAGCTGTTCGGGAGCGGAGAGGGAGTCTATCTGATTCTGATACCTGAATATCAGTGCGTAGACCACCGTGCAATCGACGCCGCCGTTTATCGCCGCTATCGAGGCGATTGCAAGCACACGCTGCACGAACGCCCTTTCGTTGCCGAAGCGGGAGGAGGAATAGCCGAGAATAATATCCGAATCGCTGTTCACCATAAATTCTTCCAGCTTCTTTACGTCGCCGATCTGTATCAGGTGCATAACTGTTATCTCGTTATTGAAGTTCTTTTTGAGTTTTTCCGCAGTTTCGTTGTCTATGTCGAGCGTAAATTCGGTATCGTCAAAGTGAACAATATTATGATTTGCAAAAGTATCCATATAAGAAGTATATAATAAAAATAAGAATTTTGCAAGAAATATACGTACTATTATACTATAATTTTACTGAACAGGAGGGCTATATGCTTAAATTGTTAAAATATCTTCATTTAAAAGAATGGATATTGATGATTGCGCTTTTAGCGTTTTTGGTTTTACAGCTTTACTGTGACGTAACGTTGCCTGCGTATACTTCCGAAATAGTGGCGAAAATGCAGGCGGGGGCAGAGGCTAAGTCGATTTTATCCACGGGTTATATCATGCTCGCATACGCCGCAGTAAGCGTGGTATCAACGCTTATATGTTCGGCGCTGTCTGCGTTTGTTTCGACCTCTCTCGGCAGGAGAATACGCGGCGAGGTGTTCTCTCACGCAGTAAATCTGTCTGAAAAGGAGTATAAAAATTTTACTCCGTCGTCGCTTTTGACGAGGACGAGCAACGACGTACAGCAGGTAGTTTCCGCACTTGTATTAGGCCTGAGGCTGGGCATAGGTGCACCGCTTATGGCGATTATGGCGATAATCAAAATTTCGCAGTCGGGGTTTGAATTTACGGTACTCACCGCCGTCGGAGTGTTTATTTTATTGGCGGGAATATTGGGTATATTGGTATTTGTCTCCCCGAAGTTCAAAATTATTCAGAGATTGACGGATAAGCTCAACGGCACAATGCGTGAAAATCTTTCGGGCGTCAGGGTAATAAGGGCGTACAATGCCGAGCAGTTCCAGGGCAAGAAGTTTGAAAAGGTCAACGAAGATTTCCGCAAAAACAACGTATTTACGGGTAGAATGATGGCGGCGTTAAATCCGCTTATTATGATTGTCAATTACGGGCTGATGCTCGGCATTTATTGGCTGGGCTGCTTCCTCATCGTGCGTGATAACAACCCCGCCCTCTTCCCTGAAATGTTCGCCTTCACTCAGCTTGCAGGGCAGGTAGTACTTGCGTTTATGGTATTGTTAATGCTGTTTATGATGATACCTCGTGCGCAGGTTTCGGCAAAGCGTATAAACGAAGTGCTGAACACCAAGCCCTCGGTAGTTGACGGCAATAGTGAGAACGGTTTTACGGAAGAGGGAACGGTTACGTTTGAGAACGTGTCGTTCGGCTATGAGAATGCCGAAGAAAGGGTATTGGAAAACCTGAATTTTAAAATAGAAAAGGGGCAGACCTTTGCAGTAATCGGTGCAACGGGTTCGGGCAAGAGTACGCTATTAAAGCTCGTACTGCGCTTTTTCGACGCAGCGGACGGCAGAGTGCTTGTAGACGGTGTAGACGTTAAGGATATCCCGCAGGAAAAACTGCGTTCGGTAATCGGCTACGTACCGCAGAAAAGTCTGCTGTTCAGCGGAACGGTGGAGGAGAATATCAGATTCGGCAACCCCGACCTCTCCGACGAGGATATGAAGAGGGCTGCGGAGATAGCCTGTGCCGACGGCTTTATTTCGGAAAAAGACAACGGCTACAATGCGGAGGTTGCGCAGGGCGGCAAAAACTTTTCGGGCGGACAGCGGCAGAGGCTGTGTATTGCCCGCGCCGTGGCGGTTAAGCCGCAGATATATCTGTTTGACGACTGCTTTTCGGCACTTGACTTTGCAACCGACGCAAGGGTGCGCACCAACATTAAAGAATATGCGCCTGATGCAACCAAGCTTATCGTAGCGCAGAGGATAGGCACGATAAGGGACGCAGACTGTATTTTGGTGCTCGACAAGGGCAGACCTGTCGGATTGGGAACGCATAAGCAGCTTATGGAAAATTGCGAAACCTACCGACAGATTGCATTGACTCAGCTTTCAGAGGAGGAGCTTGCCGTATGAAGAGAAAGGGAACGTTTTCAAGACTTTTAAGATACGGAAAGGGTTATTCCGTTCTGCTCGTTTTAGTAATGGTACTCTGCATTGTCTCCGTCTGCCTTACCGTATTCGGCACGACTTATATGAGGGATCTGACAAACTACATAAACGACGCTGCAACTTCTGGTGCGGCAAATATTGGCGAAGTTCTCGAAATGTCCGTCATTGCCCGCCTCTGCGCAACGCTGATAGCTATGTACGTGGGCGCGGCGCTTTGCAACTTTTTGCAGTCCTTTCTCATGACCAGCGTTACTCAGGGTATTTCCAAAAATTTAAGAAGCGATTTAGCTAATAAGACCAACCGTCTGCCTATAGCTTACTTTGACAGCCATAAGACGGGCGATACGCTTTCACGCGTTACCAATGATATAGACACGGTGGCGCAGTCCTTGCAGACGGCGGTAAGCACTACGGTTTCGTCGGTGGTGCAGATAGTCCTCGTCGTGACGGTAATGTTTATAACCAATTGGCAGATGTCGCTCACGGCGCTTGCAACCGTGCCGCTCTCAATGCTATTGATGCTGCTCGTCGTCAAGGTTTCGCAAAGGTATTTCAAGCGTCAGCAGGCAGAGCTCGGCGCGCTAAACGGCAACGCAGAGGAGTGTTATTCGGGAATGGAGGTAATCCGAGCCTTCAATGCTCAGAGCAGGGTGACTGAAAAATTCAACGCCCAGAACGAAAAACTTAAAAAAGCCATGCGCAAGGCGAATATATTATCTGGCATTACGCACCCTCTGACGACTTTCGTTTCCAAGCTCGGTTACGTTGCAATATGCGTAGTCGGCGGAATATTAATGGCGCAGGGCAGAACCGATTTAGGTGCGCTCGCCGCATTCCTTCTGTATATAAATCTCTTCCAATCGCCGATAAGCTCGCTCGGGCAGACTGTATCGAGCTTCCAGCAGGCGTCGGCGGCTTCGGACAGGGTGTTTGAGTATCTCGACGCAAAGGAGCAGGAGAGCGAGCAGGAAAAGCAAGCCTATCTGGCGCCCCAAAGCGTCAAGGGCAACGTGGAGTTTAAGAATGTAAAATTCGGCTATTCCCCTGAAAAGACGATTATTCACGGCTTCAGCGCAGAGATTAAGGCAGGGCAGAAGGTGGCGATAGTCGGCCCGACGGGTGCGGGTAAGACCACGCTTGTAAACCTGTTAATGCGCTTTTACGAAGCGGACAGCGGCGAAATTTACGTCGACGGCGTTCCGCTCTCGTCGCTTAAGCGTGAGAACGTGAGAGAGTTGTTTTCCATGGTTTTGCAGGACACCTGGCTGTTCGACGGAACGGTAAAGGAAAACATAATCTTTTCGGAGGAGAACGTCACAGAGGAAGGGCTTAAAGAGGTTGAACGGCAGGCGCAGATACGCAAATATATTCAGACCTTGCCGCAAGGCGAAGATTCGCCCGTATCGGACGACGGCCTTTCGGGAGGGCAAAAACAGCTTTTAACCATAGCCCGCGCTATGCTCAAGGATTCGCCCATGATGATTTTGGACGAGGCAACGTCCAACGTAGATACGGCTACCGAAGCGGCGATACAGTGCGCAATGGATAACCTGACAAAGGACAAGACGAGCTTTGTAATCGCTCACAGGCTTTCGACGATTAAAAATGCCGACCTCATTTTGGTATTGAAGGACGGCGACATAATAGAGCAGGGCAATCACGAAACGTTAATTAAGCAAAACGGCTTCTATGCCGAGCTGTACAACAGTCAGTTTGTAAGCTGACATTATCGAACTAAAATGATATTTAGATAACCAAAATGATATATAACCACAATAATGTGTTTTAAAATTGTTGTAAGTAAGGAGGATTTTATCTGCTATAATTTTATGCCCGTATTCGACTGGCTGAGAACTAACTTAAAGACGGTGGCGAGTGACGGAAGCAATTCCCTTTCCTATTGCCACGAAGAGCTGATGCGCCTTGATCCTAAAAACCTGCATCTGCCGGGGTGGGATGAGAGCTACACGACGGACGAGTTAAACTCATTGCTTGGGGAATATAGCTCAGTTACGCACGAAAAGCTGTTTGAAAACCTTGTCTACTTTTTAAACGGCATAATGCCCGCCTGTGACGAAACGGGAATAAATATGGCTATCCATCCCGACGATCCACCTTGGGATATGTTCGGACTGCCCAGAATTATCACAGGTGCGGAGAGCTACGATAAGATGATACAAGCCGTACCCAATAAGCACAACGGCTTTACCTTCTGCACGGGTAGCTTAGGCGCAGGGCGCGATAACGACCTAAAGGCTATGGCTAAGAAGTATGCAGACAGAATTTACTTCGCACATATTCGGCAGTTAAAGTATACGGGTGAGAAAGACTTTACCGAGGCAGGTCACCTTACAAGCGCAGGTAATCTCGATATATACGGCATAGTTAAAGCGCTAGTTATGGGCGGTTTTGACGGCTACGTCCGTCCCGACCACGGCAGGAATATCTGGGGCGAGGAGGGCAAACCGGGTTACGGACTTTACGACCGTGCTCTCGGTGCGGCATATCTAAACGGTTTATTCGAAGCCATAGAAAAGGAGAGAAAATAAAATGAAAAATCCTATTAATACAGACTTAAGCGGCAAGGTTGCAGTAGTCACGGGTGCAGGCGGGGTAATCTGTTCAATGCTCGCCAAATCTTTAGCGGCGGCAGGTGCAAAGGTTGCGCTCCTTGACTTGAACGAGGAGGCTGCAAAAAAATATGCCGAAGAAATAGTAGCTGACGGCGGAATTGCAAAGGGCTATAAAGCCAACGTTCTGGATAAAGAAAGTCTTAAAGAGTGCCATATACAGATACTCAAAGATTTAGGTAAATGCGATATTTTAATCAACGGCGCAGGCGGGAACAACCCGAGGGCGACAACCGACAAAGAGTACTATGAACAGGGCGATTTAGACGCAGACACAAAGTCCTTTTTCGACCTTGAGCAGAGCGGCGTTGAGTTTGTTTTCAATCTCAACTTTATAGGCACATTGCTTCCCACGCAGGAGTTTGCAAGGGATATGGTTGACAGAGAGGACTGCAACATATTAAACATCTCGTCAATGAATGCGTATACGCCCTTAACAAAAATACCTGCATATTCGGGAGCTAAGGCTGCAATATCCAACTTTACTCAATGGCTTGCGGTGCATTTTTCCAAGACGGGCATAAGGGTAAACGCAATCGCCCCCGGTTTTTTCTCAACGCAGCAGAATAAAAAACTACTCTGGAACGACGACGGAACGCCAACAGCGAGGACGGGCAAGATACTTGCGGCAACGCCCATGGGCAGGTTCGGCGAGATGGAGGAGCTTGTTGGCGCAACCCTTTTCCTGTTGGATAAAAACTGCGCAAGCTTTATAACGGGCGTAGTCATTCCCATAGACGGCGGTTTTTCTGCATACAGCGGAGTTTGAAAATGAATAAGGAAATTTATAAAGACCCGAAAAAGACGGTTGCCGAACGTGTAGACGATTTAATATCCCGTATGACGCCACTTGAAAAGGTATGTCAGCTTTCATGCGCGTATGCCTACGGCGGCACTATCAATACAGAGGAAGAATTAAAAAACGGAATAGGGCAAATAGGAATGAGCAGCGGCTGTATGAGCATACGGGAAAATATCGAACTCGTAAACAGAGTACAGAAATATCTCATTGAAAATACCCGTCTCGGAATTCCTGCGCTCTTCCACGTTGAAACGTTAAACGGTGTATCGCTTTCAGGCGCAACGACTTACCCCATACCGCTTGGACTTGCGGCGAATTGGGATAAAGATATAATTAAAGAGCTTGCAGGGGAAATCAGCGAAGAGGCGGCTGCATGCGGACAAAAAATTGCTCTCGCCCCCGTTTTGGACGTTGCTCGTGATCCCCGCTGGGGGAGAATGGGTGAAACGTACGGTGAAAGCCCTGCTTTGGTTTCGGAATTGGGCAACGCCTACGTGCACGGTATCCAGGATAAAAACAAGGTTGCGGCGTGTGCAAAACATTTTCTGGGGTATGCCGCAAGCGAAGGCGGACTTAATATGTCTGGCGCGCATATCGGCCCCCGTGAACTCAGAGAGGTCTACGCAAAGCCCTTTAAAACAGCGATAGAAGAAGCAGGATTAAAAGCCGTTATGAACTGTTATCTCGCCATAGACGGCGAGCCCGTGACGGGTTCAAAAAAATATCTGACGGATTTGTTGCGGGGTGAGCTTAATTTTAACGGCTTAACCATTGCCGATTACGGTTCAATGGATAAGCTCTGCGACGTCTTTCACGTTGCTCCCGATAGATCTACGGCCGGGCAGATTGCATTGGAGGCAGGGCTTGATACGGAGACGCCGAGAAAAAGCTGTTTAAACGACGAATTTATTTCAAGGTCAGAGCAAGGCATAATTCCAATGGAGACGGTGGACGTGCCTTTACGCAGGTTGCTCAAATTAAAATTCGAGCTCGGACTTTTCGATAATCCCTACGCCGATGAAAAAACTGCTCAAAGCATATTGCAGGCGAATGGGCATTTATACACAAGCTATAAAGCAGCTTGCGGCAGTATGACCCTACTCAAAAACCAAGGCGGAATTTTACCCTTAAAAAACATTAAGAGCATAGCCGTTATAGGACCCAACGGTGACGACGTTCGTGCGCTCTTCGGCGGATATACCTACCCTGCATTTTACGAGGGTATGAGAGATATGCTCTTAGGGATTGCCGAAAGTATGGGCTTGGAAGGCGTCGAAGCCGCAGAGGGGCAAAAGCAGTTTTTGTTGCAGACCGTGGCGAAATTGCCCGAGGTCGGAACGCTGATAAAATCGGTATATAGCGGTGTAGACACGGTATATAACGCAATTTGCAAAGAGGCAGGTTCCGAGGTAGCAGTAAATTTTGCGCAGGGCTGCAATCTTACGGGCGGTGATAAATCTAAGTTTTCTGAAGCAATCGACGTTGCAAAAGCAAGCGAAGTAATAATATTCGTCTGCGGAGGTAGGAACGGATCGGGCAACGGCTGTACTATGGGGGAAAACGTCGACAGCTGCAACGTGGGACTCCCCGAGGTACAGGAGGAGTTGGCTAAAGAGCTCTATAAAACGGGCAAGCCGCTTGTAATCGTGCATATGGACGGCAAGCCGCTTTCAAGTGTCTGGGCAAAGGAGAACGCCGCAGCCATTTTAGAGGCGTGGCACCCTGGGCAGCTTGGGGCAAGGGCTATAGCGGAAACGCTTTTCGGTAAAAACAACCCGAGCGGAAAGCTTCCCGTCACTGCGGTGCGCCATGCAGGGCAGATCCCTGTTTATGCCGAACAGCCCAACGGCAGCGGCGCGTTAAACCGTGGGCAGACTAACAATAAAATCACGCAGGGCTATGCCGATGAAAGCGGTTTACCGTTGTGGTCGTTCGGATATGGCTTAAACTATTCGGAATTTAAAATCAACAACGAAAAAATTTCCCAAAAAGAAATTAAGACCGACGGAGTCGTTCAGGTGATGTGTGACGTCACCAATATCGGAGAGAAGGACGGGGCGGAGGTCGTGCAACTCTATTTCCGTGATTTGTGTGCAAGCGTAGTGCGCCCTGATAAGCAGCTAGCCGATTTTGCACGGGTAGAGCTGAAAGGGGGCGAAACGAAGCAGATCGAACTTGTATTCAAAGCCGAGCAAAGCGCCTATTACGATAACAGTTTAACGCTCTGTCTGGACAGAGGCGAGATAGAGCTGTTAATCGGCAACAGCTCGGATAACCTTAAAAGTTTAGGTATAATAAAAATAATATAAGTCGGCATATTAAAAAACTGTATTCATAACTAATAACAGTACATTTGCATAAACCAAAGAGGTGCGCCAAAACAGGCGTACCTCTTTCTACGTCTTTTTATTGTATTTATCTCTGTGCCGAAAGGTATTCTGGTTGAATACCTAAATACTTTGCAAGGTCTGCAACTGTTATCTTAGAATAGATATTTTTTTGTATATACTCCGTTGCCTTCTGTATGTATAGGTTATCTATCTTAGGTGCCGTCAGGTTTTTAACACGCTGGCAATAATCCTTTCTTATCATAGGTGAAAGCTGCCTGGGTTCGGATAGGCTTTTGGCATTTTCAATCCGTTGGGCGTAACGTTCGCCGAGGGTGTAGGCGGTTTCGGTATCGAGTCCGCCCGATATTGCGGCACGCAGACGCATTGAATTGTGAATAATCAGGGCGTTTTTCTGGCTTCGGAGTTGGTTGGGACCGAGCTTGTTCATAGTACCCGTATAGTTCTCGAAATGCAGTTTTTCAATCTCGTCAACCATACCGTTTTTAATATAGTAGACGACAAATCCCGAAGGTAAAAATATACGTGTGTACGACCATATAGATTTCCGCCTTACGTAAGACGATTTTTATGCAAAATTAAATTTATGTTACGCTAAAGTTCAGAGGAGCTGAATCTGTTGTGTATAATTATTTAAACAAGCTATAACGGGTCTTTGAAAAAATTTAACGCTTTGTTAATTCTATAGAAATAGCCGATGCAAATTTTTTGCATCGGCTATTTATTGTCATAAGTAAATTTTAGGCAATAGCAGAGCCTTCACAATGGAGTTAAATAAAATCATAAAGTAAAACAGGAGAGTTTTATGAAATTAAATTATGGGGGGATAATAAGACGAGAAAAAATATTGAGCAGCTTATACAAAGGTATGCTACTTGTCCCGTATCACAAAGAGAATACGTGATTGACGGAGAGAAGTTTAAGGTGATAAGACGTTTTACAGGAGAAAAAGATATTAACAGGCTTGTAGTTGAGCTTGCTTTTGACAGAGCAGACAGAGAAATGGGTTTGTAGTTAAGGGGGATATGGGTGATTAAATGCCGGAACAAAGGCAATTTGAAAAGACGGGCATATATATGCGCTTATCACGTGACGACGAAAAGTCAGGCGAATCAATGTCTATCGAAAATCAGCGCGTCATCTTACGTAAATACGTCGAGCAGTACGGTGGCAACATAGTCGATGAATATATCGACGACGGCTGGTCGGGAACGGACTTTAACCGCCCTGGCGTTATGCGGCTATTGGAAGATGCCAGGACGGGTAAGATAGACACTATTATTGTAAAGGATTTGTCGAGATTCGGGCGAAATTATATACAAGTCGGGCAGTACGTAGACTATATTTTTCCCGCCTACGGTATAAGGTTTATTGCCCTCAGCGACAACATAGATACCGCTGACAGAAGCAGTACGGCTATGGATATGATGCCGATAATGAACGTGTTCAACGAGTGGCACGCCGCCAACACTTCCAAAAAAATACGTGCCGTTCAGGCGGCAAATCAACGGGCGGGCAAATATACCAATTGGGAATATCCCTTCGGCTACAAGGCGGGAACAGATGCCTATCGTACGGCGGTTATCGATGAAGAGGCGGCAACAATCGTAAGGCGCATATATGAAATGCGTGCTCAGGGGGCGTCAACGAGAAAGATAGTACGCACCCTTACGGACGAAGGGATACCCAATCCAACGTCGTATTATACCCGTAAAGACGGCCAGAAATGGAACAGGAATTGTTCGGGTAATTGGAGTACGAGAACGGTTATGTGGATACTTACCAATCCTGTTTATATTGGAAGAATGATACAGCACAAGACTACCCGAATATCCTATAAAAATCACAAGACGGTTAACGTGCCTGAAAGCGAATGGGTAATAAAAGAAAACGCACATCGGCCAATCATAAGTCTGGAATTATGGGAGAAAGTACAGACGGTAAACAATTGCGTATCAAGGGGCAAAGCCGATAAAACCAACACTGTACATATATTGTCAGGTATGCTCGTCTGTGCAGACTGCGGTGCAAAAATGAAGATAAAAAAGACAAACCGTAAAAACGGAAGTTCTTATTATTTTGTCTGCCGAACTTATGTTGACCTTGGAAAAAAGTATTGCACTTCCCACTGCATTTCCGAACGAAAAATCGAAAGTCTTTTGTTGCAGGACATACAGTCAATGTTAACCGAAATAAAGATAGACGAGGAGAAGGCGAGGGAGAGGTATATACGGAATAAGGCAAAGAGCAATGAGCATAACAGGTATTCGGACGAGCGCAAACTTAAGGCATTAAAAAACAGGCTTGAGGAATTGAACAAATATATACAGTCAGCATTTGAAGAAAAGGTCAAAGGTAACCTGCCTGAAAGCGTATGCTCAAGGCTGTGTTCAAACTATCAGACGGAGATAGACGAAATTGAACGTACCATAGAAGAAACGGAGAAGCGACTTACAGAAGAAGAAAATATAGACGACGTTGAGGAATATATTCGCAGACTGAAAAAATACGCAAGCTTAGAAAAACTGAGCCGTGAAACGGTGCTGCAGCTCATAGATTTTATAGTAGTGGGAGAAAAGGCAGACGATTTAACCCAGCGTGAGATAGACATTTACTATAAATTTATAGGCAATGAATTGGCAGAATAGTTCAGGTCGGGTAGAAATTCATAGTTAAAAGACCCATAAGTGACAGCACCAACGGGAGCCACGGGTGCTACAGGTGTCACGGGCGCAACGGGCGCCACGGGAGCTACGGGAGCTACGGGCGAGGACGGCACGGCGCAAACCTTAAGGGTTGGCACAACAACTACGGGCGACGCAGGAACGGAAGCAACGGTAACCGACAGCGGTGACGAAAACAATCATGTTTTCGACTTCGTAATTCCGCGTGGTGCTGACGGAGCAGACGGCCAGAACGGTGCCACGGGCGCTACAGGTGTCACGGGTGCAACGGGAGCCACGGGTGCTACAGGTGTCACAGGAGCTACTGGCGCAACGGGTGCCACGGGCGCTACAGGTGTCACAGGAGCCACGGGCGCGACAGGTGTCACGGGCAAGTGCTGCTGTAAATTTGCAGTGGATACGTTAGTAACCAAGGAATGTGTGATAGAACAGGGCGTCAGGTATATGCCGTTAGACGGGGCAACGATATGTCCTGCAGACGAAAGTGCGGTAACGTGCGATGAGGATACTGCAACTCTTACAAAAGAGGGACTGTACGAAA
>JBJFAG010000122.1:0-3557 GCA_051887795.1 Candidatus Coproplasma sp.
GACGACTACCGCCCCGACTAACGTAGGCGAATACGTCGTTAAGGTAACGAGGGAAGTGGATGACGATTACGCCGCTTTTGAACAGACAAGCACGTTTAAGATAGAAAAAGCTACCCTTACCATAATGGCAAAAGATAACAGTATTACGTACGGCGAAAGCCCTGCGGCTAACGGAGTGACTTTTGATGGGTTTGTAAACGGTCAAACGGCAAGCGTATTGGGCGGAACGCTTTCGTACGCCTATAACTATTCCGCAGGCGACAACGTGGGTTACTATTCCATTACGCCAGAAGGATATACGAGCGATAATTACGAAATTAATTTTGTAGCAGGTATGTTGGAGGTTTTGAGTAAAGACCTTTCAGGTGCGCAGATTACGTTGGGCGATAAGTTGACTTATAATGGTGACTATCAGTCTCAGAAGGTGACGTCGGTAGTCGTCGACGGAGTTACTCTTACAAATGCAGATTATTATGTATATAATAATGATGAAATGTACGCAGGCAACTATACTTTAGTTGTAGAAGGTGTGAGCAACTATACGGGTAGTGCTTATTGCGATTTTACCGTATATAAAGCCGATGCATGGCTTGAAAATCCAAGGGTTCACGACACTCTCGTTTACGGACAGAGTCTTAGCGAGCTTTCTCTTATAGACGATTTGATATGGGGTCATTGGCAATGGGTGGATGACACTATTATTCCCACCGTGGCGGATAGCGACAATGACGTTCGCTTCCCCGTCGTCTATTACCTTTCGGATTACGATAAGCAAAATTACGATTGGTCAAAAATTACGGGTTATAATGAAGATGAGGAGTGTGTGTATTCAAGCGTATGCGTTAACGTGGAAAAGGCGGACGGCGTAACCCCTACCGTGCCTTCGTCTCCCGACTATGAGCTTACTTACGGTCAAACTCTTGCAGATATTACCCTGCCCGACGGCTGGGAATGGGTAAATTCTGCAACCGCACCCGACGCATCGGAAAGCGTTACCTACACGGCGAGGGTAGCCGTCGACACGGTTAATTACGACTGGTCCGGCGTCTCCGACGTGAGGGACGGTTGGTATTATGCGGAAATTTCGGTTACCGTTAATAAAGCAATACCGTCATATACTCAGCCAGAAGGACTTACGGCAACCTATGGCGAAAGCCTATCCGATATAACTCTCCCTAACGGGTGGAGTTGGGATAACCCTTCTGCTTTGGTAGGAAATACAGGCGCTCACACGGCTTCGGCAACCTATACGCCCGACGATACGGATAATTTTGAAAGTGTTACGATATTGCTTTCCTATTTCGTAGAACAAGCCCTGCCTTCTGCCGAACAGGTTCAGCCTGTGGTGAACGGCGGTTCCGAAGAAACGCTCTATACCTCTTCACAATTCCCCACGCTTACAGCCGAACAGGGAAGTCTTTCGGGTATGTACGCCTGGGACGAAGGGCAGCGGCTGACGGCAGGTACGCACGAATACAGCTACACGTTTACCCCCGACGACGGAAATTATACCGAATACAGGGGTACGGTAACGCTTACCGTGGTGGCAGTAACCTTGACAGGAATCGAGGTTTCAACTCAACCTAACAAGACGTTATATACCGCACTCACGCCCTTTGAAAGCGACGGTATGGTGATTACCGCAAAGTATAACGATAGTTCAACGCAGGACGTAACAAGTGAAGTATCTGTAAGCGAAAACGCAACCTCTCTCCGCTACGGTACTGACGGATTAGTTGTAATAACGTTTACGTATCAGGGCAAAACTACAAATTTAACCGTGACAGTCAACAAAGCCGTCTACGATATGAGTAGCGTAGCTTTGGTTAACGCTCAATTTACCTATGACGGACAGGGTCATTCGATTTATGTTTCAGGCGGGTTGCCCGACGGTGTGGCGGTATCCTATACAAACAACGGACAGATAGACGCAGGCAGCTATTGCATAACGGCACGTTTTACGGGCGATTACGAAAACTACGAAGCTATTGCCGATATGACGGCAACTCTTAATATAATCCCTGCTTCGCTTACGGTTACGGCAAACGATAAAACGGTTACTTTCAGCGACAGCCCTGCAAATGGCGGAGTAACGTTTGAAGGGTTTGTAGACGGTCAAACGGAAAGCGTATTGGGAGGAGAGCTTACTTTCATATATAACTATTCCGCAGGCGATAACGTCGGTACCTATTCCATCACGCCGAGCGGATATACGAGCAGTAATTATGATATCAGGTTTGTCAACGGCATTCTGACCGTTGAGCGCAAGAGTATTGAAAATGCCGTTATATCCGTTGGTGACTTGCTTACCTATAACGGAAGTGAACAGACGCAGGAAATAGTAAGCGTAACTATAGATGGATTGACCGTAACCTATGATATAAGCGGCAACAATGTTACCGACGCAGGCAATTACAAGTTGACGATAACGGGAACGGGCAATTTCTGCGGTACTGTGCAACTTGATTTCTCTGTTGCTCGCAAGGATATAACGGGTGCAAGCATAACGCTGGCAAGCGCACTTACCTATAACGGCAGCGAACAGATTCAAGGTATAGACAGCGTAATAATAGACGGATTGACGGTTACTTACTCCGTAAGCGAAAACGTGGCAACCTTAGCAGGGGATTACACTCTGACCGTAACGGGAACGGGCAACTTCAGCGGTACGATAAATAAGGCTTGGATAATCGCAAAAGCACCTGCCCCGATACCTGTTGCACCCGTAGTTACAGGCGAATTGACGTATAGTCAAAGCCTTTCACTCCTTTGCCTTTCAGATAGTTGGGGTTGGACAGACGATACGATAATCCCTGCCGTTTCGGATAGCGGAGTTACGCAGTATTACGCATTCATAAGCGTGGACGACGATAATTACGATTGGACGAACGTAATCGGTTATTCGGACGGATTGTATACGGTAAGCGTAACGGTAGTTGTGAACAAAGCCGTTTACGATATGTCCGGCGTAACCTTCACGGGGGCAACGGTTGTAGAGGACGGTTCGGCAAAAAGTATATATGTTACAGGCACTTTGCCCGACGGCGTTACGGTATCCTATCTCAACAATAATCAAACGGCAAGCGGTGCATATACCGTTACGGCTGTCTTTGCAGGCGACTACGATAATTATATTGAGATTGCCGATATGTCGGCTGTCTTGACAGTCAATCAGGCAGAGATAAAATACGGTGAAAACGAGGATGAAACCGAGATTGGCGTTTCTTCTGATCAGGGGCTTTCACCCGATATACGGCTGGTCGTAACAAAAGAAAATCAAGCCCCTCGGCAAATCGAAGAACGTGTTGCCCGTAACGAACGCATTTCTGCTGTTTACGACGTTAAAATGCAACAAAACGGCGTTACCGTTCAACCGAACGGTGCGGTAACCGTCCGTATGCTTATATCAGAGGACGTTGCAGAAAGAAGCTTCCGTATTCTGTATCTTTCGGACGGTGAAGCAAAGGAGATTGAATATTCTTTAGACGGAGCATATGCGGTATTCACCGTCAATGAACTGACTCAATTTGCAATAGTTGCAGATAATTCCGGCTCTG
>JBJFAG010000123.1:0-3538 GCA_051887795.1 Candidatus Coproplasma sp.
GACGAAGCTCTAAAAAGAACACCACGAGAGGCAGTACCCGAAGAAGAACCAACGCCGTTATAAGAATATGAATAAGGCATAGTCAACGTTGCGTGTGCAGAAGAGGAATTATTATTTACATAATTGTAAAACGCTTGTGCCCACTGCGATTTGCCTGTATCAGGATCACCCGTAACGCTTATAAAATAGGTACAAGCCTTACTCGTTACGGTAGCAGAAGTTACAGAAGATAAGTTAGCACTTATAAATCCAGTAGAACTCTGCGAAAATGTATAACTTCCCGAAGTGGTTGCAGTTTTACAAGTATTGTACAAATCAGTACTCAAAGTAGTGGTAATTGCACCACCAGTAAAAGTACCTGTAACAGTACCAACACCATATGTAACAGAATAACCGACCGTAAAACTATCCTCACAATTGATGAGCTTATAATTACTTGTTGCACTTGATACATTCGTACCCGAAAGGTCAAGGGAAACGGATTGTACCCTCTTCACGTAATCAACTTGACAGGTAGCAGAAATGTCCGAATTTTCATTAGACGTTACAGTAAGAATAATAGGCTCACCAAACGCCTCTAAAACCGAAAGAGTAAATACTCCCGAAGTACTCTGGGCAACAGTTGCATAATCGGTAACCGTTTTACCTGTAGCCCAAGTAGAAGAGGGATTTTTAAAACTTAAAGTTCCCGTTACTGACTTATTCGTTGCCTCTGTAGGTGTGACGGTAGCTGTAATAGTATAAGTGCTTAAAGCGGCAACAGTAGCGATACCGTCATCACCGCTACTATAAAGCGGAGTAGCCTCACTAAAAAGCATTATGCCGTTGCTCTCAACATTCTCAACGATTGCACCACCTGCGGAAAGCTCGGTATTTTCAGTTTCAGGCGTTGTTTCTTCCGTTTCTTCGTGTTTAAACCACTCCGAGGGCTTAACCTTACCCGTACCCCAAAGCTGTAAGCACATACCTACAATAGTTACAATGACAAGGAAAAACGCCAAGCCCGTGAAAAACCACTTTACTTTATCACCCTTTTTATGCTTGTTAAAATCGTAATTTGACATTCTTTTATACCTCTCTGTATTTATTTTTTATTCAACCGTAGTCAACGTTAAATACGTAACCACGCACGTATCACCCTTAGAAATAGTGTGTTCACCTGCCGTAATTTCGGCTTGTGCAACATAATAGCCGTCATCATCTACAGTAAACGTATAAGCCGTTCCGTCCACCTTAATAGTTTTACCGACATACGTTTCAGTCGTATAAATCGTAATAGTGGAAGTAACGTCCGTAGTAAACGTAACAGCAGTGGAGCTCTCAATCTTTAATGCCTTTGTAAGCTCACCAACGGGCGTTACATAAGTACCTGTAGCCTGATTACCCGATACGGTAAAAAAGCTGTTACTTGATACGCTGTCTGTACCGTCAAAGGTTGCACTTTGAAGAACGGTAACGGTTGTTTCACCGCCGTTTACTTCACCAGTATTATCATCAGGGTTGGTTACTTCACCGTCATTATTTTCACCTGAATTATCATCAGGAGTAGTTATTTCACCACCAGTGTCATCAGGTTCAACAACTTCGCCGATATCATCAACAGGAGTATTTTCTGTCGGGGTAAACCAACCGTTATTCTTAATTCCCATTGTCAATGCCGCCGCACAAGCGACAGCAAGCAAAATTCCTACAATTAAGGTCAATATCCATTTAACCTTGTCTGACTTTTTATGTCTGTTTAAATCGTAATTTGACATATTTTTTACCTCTTATTTTCTTTACGTTTTCGCCAAGCCTGTCTGGCAGAAACACTTTGATATTGCAACCTACGGTAATTATCATCACCCTTTACCCAATCGACATACCACGTTGATTTTTTGTAACCGTCAGGGGAAATAGAAGAAAAAGTATCATAAGGCTTAAAATGCCGACACTTATCACGCTTTTCCAAACGGTGAGAACGTTCAAAAGGTAAACCTTTATTATTCAACACATTTTTTGTTTGGTTAAGAGAAATAAGCTCTGTTTCTCTATTTACTTCTACCCAACGACTTCCACGTTTAACGTAATCTGTTTTAGTCATAGGATAAATTTTCCTATCAGGACTATAATAAGGTTCTTTTTTTGCCATAATTTACCTACCTATAAAAATTTTTCTCAATCAATAAAAAGTAGAAATTACACGATCATATTCAGCAGTTTTTTCATCTTTAGTAAGAACACGACCGAGTTTTTCCTGACGTTGAATACACGCAGAGTGATAATTTAAGCACACAAAATGACGGTCATAAAATCCGCTTTTAGTCTCAATCTTTCGCCTATGATAATTCATAAGCCCCTTATGCGCTCCCTGCGAATAACTCAACTTAGAGAATTTATATCTCTTAGAATTTTTCGCCATATTTCACCTACTTGTATAATTTTCTATCCTCTTTATGCTTTGCAAAAGGGATAACACCATAACGGTTTTTATATCCCCGATTATAACCTGCTAAAAAGGACGCACACTCACGTGAGTTTTGCCCACGCCCTTGACGCTCATCACAAATATACCCTACGTTATCTGCGCTTGCGTTTGCCAAACCTGCACCAAGCCCCATATTATAGGCTTTCTTTTCTGCGTAGCTATATTTTCTCTTAGCCACTTTACACCTCGCATTTGCTAATTTTATCTTTGATATTATCGTAACTTTCCGTTACGCAAATTCCTGTGCTTTTTCCTCGTCCGTCAAAACCCGTTTCAATAAAAACACCGTCACCCGTATCAATTACCGCCGTAATTTTTTCGATAGGACACAGCATCGAACAATTTTCCATACGTTCCGTTACTTCGATAAACCTTTTCAATTCCGTCACCTCGCTTTTTAATCACCCTTTACAGGGAAAACACCCCATACGGGGAAATATTCACTAAAAAAGAAGAAAAAGGGGGTAGTTGATTTACAGCCGCCCCCTTGATATTAATTTCAATTATGCCGCTGTAGTAGACTTCTGCGACTTATGCAAACAGATGAGTAAGAACTTAAGCAACGCCTTATCACTGTCACGCTGAGGCTTTACACCGCAGTCCCAAATTTCGCCGTCCTCGTCAACCACCTGTGCCTTATAAGACATATAAGGGGTCTTAGTGCCGTCATCATTAGTCATCACTTCTTCGTTCATTACAAGCTCTGCCCTATCTGCAATGTCAAAGAGGATATCCAAAGGCTCATAACCGCCCTTATCCTTAGGAATAAAATCAATTTTCTTTTCCTGACCACGAACGTTACCACGCACGATATATGCAAAAAACGGTCTATCATCTTTAGTTTTAAGCTGTTTACCGTCCTTGCCTAAAATAGGCTCTCTGACCATTACAAGATTACCGTTAATCGTTTCCGTTACCACGTTTGCCGTCTTTTTCGTTTCCTTATCCATTTGATAAATACCTCACTTTGCCGTCTGTCCGTGCTGTCAATTTAATTTATTCACCCATAAGGGCGTTGGTCGGAAAACACGGATTTGCACCGTCACTACAAACTTTTCCGTCTGCGTGCTA
>JBJFAG010000124.1:0-3532 GCA_051887795.1 Candidatus Coproplasma sp.
GCACGTTCGGCACAATCGTGTATTCGGTTATTATTCCCCTGTTCGGTCTTACGACTATTATAGCTTGGTCGTATTACGGCGAAAAGGCGGTTGAATACCTCTTCCGCAACACGGGCGAAAAGGGCAAAAAGATTTCCGTTTTAATCTTTAAAATCGTATACCTGCTGCTCGTCGTCGTTGCGGCGATTATCAACGGGGAGCTTGCCTGGGCGATCTCCGATACGTTCAACGGCCTGATGGCGCTGCCCAACCTTATAGGCCTTGTGATTATGAGCGGGCTTGTAGTTAAGATTAGTAAGAACTACTTCCAGCGAAAGAAGGGCGAGGACGTTGAACCCATGCTATCGGCATATCCCGACCAGAACGCACAATTTATCGAGGACGAAAGACAGGCTTCCGAGGAAGACGAAAAAAACCAAGCTGTCCCTGAAAAAACCGTCGCCGAAGAGTAAAACTTAATTTACGCAAAAAAACAGTTATAGCCGAAGCAAACGCGTTTGCTTCGGCTATACTTACGTTATTTAAATTCCCCTATCTCAGGACAGCCACTTTTTGAGTATTGCGGCGAGCTTATTCAGATCGAGCGGTTTGGCAATATGCTCGTTCATGCCCGCCGTCTTGGCCGCCTGAACGTCCTCCGCAAACGCGTTAGCCGTCATCGCGACGATGGGCACCCGTTTACAGTAGCTCCTGTCCATGGCGCGAATGGCCCTTGTAGCGTCGTAGCCGTTCATCTTAGGCATACGGATATCCATAAAGATTACGTCGTAGTAACCGTCCTCGCACTCAGCTATCATATCAACGGCCTGGGCGCCGTCCGTCGCTTGCTCGACGGTCAGCCCCGTCATCTTGAGTATTTCGGTTGCAATCTCGGCATTAAGCGCATTATCTTCAACCAATAGCGCACGCGTTCCGCTGAGATCTATCGTCTCCATACAGGAAAGAGGAGCCGCCTGCTCTTCAGGCTCGTCATCCCCGACGAGGGAGTTAAACGTCTTTACAAGTCGGGACCTGAACAGCGGTTTACTGATAAAGGCATTAGCACCCGCACTGCGCGCCTCCTGCTCGATATCCGACCAGTCGTAGGCAGAGATGATGATTATCGGCACGTCTTTACCCACTGCCTGGCGGATTGCCCTGGTGGTGGCAATACCGTCCATATCGGGCATCTTCCAGTCGATTATGCAGGCGAAGTAATCCTGCTGTTGCTGATGGTGAAGGACGACTTGTCTCAATGCCTCCTCCCCCGTGGCAACCCCCTCCGCCTTCATACCGAGGTCGTTTAACATTGAACAGCAGGATTCCAGGCTTAACGAATCGTCGTCGGCAACCAGCACGTCCAAATCGACAAACCTGTCGTACTGAACGTCTTTGGTATCCTGAAGCTTTAAATACATGGTGACGATAAATCGGGAACCCTCGCCAAGCTTGCTTTCAACCTTGATGTCCCCGCCCATCATACGAACGATATTACGGCTGATTGTCATACCGAGTCCCGTACCCTGAACCTTAGCCACGTGGACGTTGTCTTTGGACCTGGCGAACGGCTCGAATATCCTGCCGAGGAACTCTTCGCTCATACCTATGCCGTTGTCCTCAAACACAACCTCGTAGCAGCCCACCCTCGCCTGATTGGTGGGTTTTTCAGTGATGGAAAGTTTAATCCTGCCGCCGTCGGGGGTGTATTTGATTGCATTGCTCATCAGGTTGTTAAACACCTTCTGAATACGCAGGCTGTCACCTATAACCGCCTCGTGAGTTACGCCCGAGATATTCACCGAAAACTCGTGGCGGTGCTGGGCAATCTGGGCGTTGTTCATTGTCAAAAGATTGTCTATAAGGTCGGAGAGGTTAAACTCCTCCTCTGCCAGATCGACCTTGCCCGATTCGATTTTGCTCATATCCAGCACTTCGTTGATAAGGCTTAAAAGGTGCTTACTCGCCTGGGTGGTCTTTTTCAGGCAATCCTGCACGCGCTCCTTATCGTCAATGTGCGCAGCCGCAATGGCGGTCATACCGATAATGCCGTTCATGGGGGTGCGGATATCGTGGGACATATTCGAAAGGAAATCGGTCTTTGCCCTGTTTGCCGCTTCCGCAGCGTCGTACGCGGCCTGAAGCGCCATTTCCTGCCGACGTTCCTTCTTAATCAGATCGTCAACGTTACGCGTTCCGACTACGGCCATAAGGCGTCCGTCTTTACCGTGGACGAAGGACACCCTCGCCTGAAGGTAGATTATTCCGTTCTCCGTCAGCTTTTCATAGGTGAAAGAGTAGTCTGCCCCGTCCTCCCTGAGATGCTTTAACGATAGTTTTTCAATAAATTCATCGCGGCTTGCAGCCGTTATCAGCTCTTGCGAATAGGCATAAATTCCCTTGGACCAGCAGTTGTCGAACTTTAAGAAATACTCTTTGATCGCCTGTCCTTCGGCTTCCTCTGCACGGTAGGTGGTGACTTTATCCTTCTGCGGGTCTACTAAAAGAACGGAATAGTAAACCGAGCCAAGGCCTTCGATAATTTCACGCTGGACCTCCATCTCCCTGGTCTGCTTCAACTGACGGCGTACCTCTTCGTCGACGTCACGCAGACCTAAAATGAAGGTAACCGCCCCGTCGTCTACAATTTTTATGGTGTTCATTTCAAAGTAGGAAGTGACGCCGTCCATAATTCTCTTGTAACCAAGCTTATACAAGCCAACGTCGGGGACCTTTTCAAGCAGGACGGGGAGTTTTAAGGATTGTTTGAGACGCTCCCTGTCCTCCGACACGACAAAGGTATCAATGTATTTTGATAATACGAGTTCATAGTCGCCGATAGCAAGCAAGTTATCCAATACAGCGGGGTTAAACGCCTTGCCGTCCGTCCTGTAGAGAGTCATCTTCCTCGTCTTTGCGTCTATTTTGAACAAGCTGCTGTACTCATGGCTCAATGCGGTGGAAACGGTCGATTCCTCCTTGAGTTTGCGCTGTGCTTCAAGCTCTCTTACCTTAACGTCGTGAATGGACTTGGTTGTAAAGATAACGTGGGCAAGCCGTCCCGACTCATCCCTGTTGCCCTCAATAAACGAACACTCCCTCCACGTTCTGTCTATCTTAGAGTCGGTATTCAGGGTGCTTATATACTGCTTGGATATTATTCGGGTTTTAGTCATACGTTCGTCGAGTGTGGAGAGGTCGACAAACGCAAGCATCTCCTCCCGCTGTTCGGGCGCTACCATGTTGCGGCTGAAATACGTAAGCCGCTCCTTTGCGTTGCCCGCGGCGCCGATAGTCGCCTTAACGCTATCCACGGAGGAAAGCTCGGTAAAAAGTCCCGTAGCCATATCGACGTAATAGGCGGATGAATATATCTCGCTCATTGATTTTATCTGGTTGATTCTGCCGCTTAACTCTTCATTAATCTCCTCATACTCTTTCTGCTTATCTTCAAGCTGGCTGTTGAGCAATTTAATCTCTTCCAGCTGTCGCTCGATAGCCCGCTTCTGCACTTCTTCGTTGGTGATATCCTTGGTATAGGCAAACCCGATAATTT
>JBJFAG010000125.1:0-3527 GCA_051887795.1 Candidatus Coproplasma sp.
TGATACCGGGCTTCATGTAGTCGGAGAAGGAGAAGAAGGTGGAGCAAACCGCCCTTAATCCTCCGTGCAGCTGAATGCCGTTGCAGATCGCGCTCATGGCGTGTTCTCTTATACCGAAGTGAATGTTGCAGCCCTCCCTGTGTTCGGGTGAGAAGTAAGCGCTTCCCTTAATCTCCGTCTTGGTGGAGGGAGCGAGGTCAGCTGAACCGCTCATGATGAAAGGTACTGCCTTAGCGATAGAGTTAAGAACTTTACCGCCGCAGCTTCTGGTTGCTTCGGGTTTGTTAAAGTCGTATAAGCCCTCGATTGCATTGAGGTCGACCACACCCCTCATAAACTGCTTATATTGAGCGGCGAGTGCGGGGTATTCTCTTTCGTAAGCTGCAAACAGCTCGTTCCAATTATCTTCCGCCTTGCACTTCTCTTCTGCAATCGCCATGCAGTGAGCCTTAACGCTTGCAGGTACTGTAAAGGGTTCTTCCGTCCAGCCAAGGTTTTCCTTTAAGAGGCGAACGTTTTCCTCGCCGAGGGGAGCGCCGTGGCAATCAGCACTGCCGACTAAGGGTGAACCGAATCCTATCTGAGTCTTGCAGATAATAACTGAAGGTCTTGTCAAATCGCTCTTCGCCCTTTCGATTGCAAGCTTTAACAGGGAGAGGTTGTTTGCGTCGTTAACCCTGATAACCTGCCAACCCTGCGCCATAAATCTGGTTGCGGCGTCCTCGGAGAAGGTGGTGGAGATATCACCCTCGATGGTTATATCGTTGCTATCGTACAACAGGATGAGTTTGCCGAGTTTCTGATTGCCTGCGAACGAGCAAGCCTCGTAGCCAATACCCTCTTCAAGGCAACCGTCGCCCGTCAACACGTAGGTGAAGTGATCCACAACGGGGTAGTTGGGTCTATTGAAAAGGGCTGCAAGGTGAGCTTCTGCAACGGCAAAGCCGACGGCGTTAGCAACGCCCTGGCCCAAAGGACCGGTAGAAGTTTCGATACCTGCGATTTTGCGGTATTCGGGGTGACCAGCGGTTTTTGCACCGAGCTGACGGAAGTTTTTTATATCCTCCATCGTAACGTCATAGCCGAACATATGCATAAGTGAATATAAGAGCATGGAGCCGTGACCGGCGGATAAAATAAACCTGTCTCTGTTATCCCAGTTGGGGTTTTTATAGCTGAAAGAGAGGTGATCTGCAAACAGCTCGTAGCCGATAGGTGCAGCACCGAGGCAGATACCGGGGTGGCCCGATTTTGCCTTTTCGATTGCTTCAGCTGAAAGTACTCTTATTGTGTCAACGCATTTCTGTTGTACGGACATTTTTTTTCTCCTGTTATAGTATTATCTTATTTTATTGATTAATTTATTCGTTATTTATCGCTTCAACGTGCGATTAATCCCTGTTTAATAAAGCTTCCAGGGTGCTGACGTCAAGGTATGGATACTTTACGGCAAAGGTATATAAATACTTTGCCATAAGTTTAACGCCGCCTTCTGTCAGGCTTGCGAAGTTAACGGGCAGAACGGGGTCGTGTACGCTCTGTCTGATAAGCATCCAGCCGTTACCGTCGCCGTAGGGGAAGTTAACCCTCACCCCTTCATAGCTGCCGGGAACAAGATCCACCCTTGAATCGGCTTGGGTAAAGAACTCAAGCTCATTTAAAATTCTGGCGCCCTCTTCCTTAAAGTTTTCGCAGTCAGGTTTAAACTTCAACCTAATCTCGTATTCCTCAACGGGCAATTCGAGCGTTGAAATGAGGTCGCCAAGCTTCTGTCTCTTTGCCGACTGATTGTAGAAGGTGACGAGAAGCTTACAGATTAAGTACGCACCGTCGTCTAAGAAGTGGTTTTCTTTAAAAGCGGCGTGACCGCTCGTCTCTATAGCGAGGGGGCAGTACTCACCGATTGCGTTGCGGCGTACAGCCTCGTCGATTACGTTTTTGTAACCCCTCTTAAACCTTACGTGCTTACCGCCTCGGTTGGCAATAAACTTGCTCAGACCGTCGCTCGTCACGCTGTCGGTTACTATGGTTGCCTCACGCTCCTGCAAAATGGTAGCGGATATGAGTGCAATGAGTTTATCCCTGTTAATAGGGTTGCCGTCGCCGTCGACGATTGCCGCCCTGTCAACGTCGGTATCGAAGGAGATACCGAGCTGTGCCTTGGAAAACAGCACTGCACGTTTTAACGCCTCCATAGCCTCGGGCAGTTCGGGGTTGGGGATGTGTGCGGGGAATCTGCCGTCGGGGCAGAGGTTGATGCTGCCTGACGTAATAGCACCCAGGGGTTTTAATACCTTACTTGCAAAAAAGCCGCCTACGCCGTTGCCCGCGTCGACCACGATAACCCTGCCATACAGGGGCATATCCGTGCCGCAAGCTTCCCTTACGGTCTCAACCAGGTGGTTGCAGTATACGTTCATGTACGGTTTTTTGGTTGACTTGCCCTCGCCCAAAGGCAGGCTTGCACCCTCCTCCGCATAGGCAAGGATAGTGCTAATGTCACTCCCGCTCAGACCGCCTTGAGGGGTGAAGAACTTCAACCCGTTCATATAGTAGGGCAGATGGGAGGCGGTTATCATAACCGAAGCGTCACAACCCCAATTGCTGTCGTTAAGCAGCATAAACATAGAGGGGGTGGTGCTCAACCCGCAATCCACCACGTCACACCCGCAGGATAGAGCAGTGGCCTTTACGACGGTAAAGATCACTTCGTTAGAGATTCTGCAATCGTAACCTATGGCAATCTTTAAGGACTTTTTGCGGCTCTTAATTGACAGCCATTTCAAAAAGGCCCTGGTGATATCGCCCAACGCTTCACGGGTTAAGGTTATTTCGTCTTGTTCAGTTGCAACGGCAACTCCTCTCACGTCGCTGCCGCTTTTGAGGTGCATATACGATTTTCTTTCCATAATACATACATTATACTATAAACTCAACCATAATACAACTGTTTAAGGTGCAAAATTCGCCTAAATTAGCGCTATAAAATTTTTGTTAACAAGCGCGTAAACACTTTATTTTTTATACTTGTTGTGATATAATCACAATAATTATACTTAGAAAAGATTTTAAAAAGAGGAATTATGGCAAAGGATACGTTTGTAGAAAATATTGCGGATATAGAAACCGACTTCCCCCAGTGGTACACCGACGTCTGTAAAAAGACGCAGCTCGTCGACTACGGTCCCGTAAAGGGTACCATGGTCATTCGTCCCTACGGCTACGCCATCTGGGAGAATATTCAGCACGAAATGGATGCCCGTTTCAAGGCTACGGGTGTGCAGAACGCCTATTTCCCCCTGCTCATTCCCATGAGCTTTTTCACCAAGGAGGCGGAGCATGTTGAAGGCTTTGCCCCCGAGGTTGCGGTTGTAACCCACGCCGGCGGTGAGGAGCTGGCAGAGCCTTTGGCAATCCGTCCCACCAGCGAAACAATCATAGGTAATATGTACTCCAAATGGCTTCAGTCCTACAGGGATTTACCCATATTAATCAACCAGTGGGCTAACGTTATGCGTTGGGAAAAG
>JBJFAG010000126.1:0-3518 GCA_051887795.1 Candidatus Coproplasma sp.
GGGTCTGCAAGGGCAGCGATCTGGTTGATTAAGCCCTGTACCTTGAAGCCTTCGTAAGTCTCTTCGGCAGCGACCAACGTTGCATAGTTGGAAACGGTTGCTTCAGGCGCAACGCTGATAAGCGCCTGGTAAGCCGTCCTTGCAGCCGTTATCTTAGAGCCGCTGTTTTCGTTAACCGTACCGATAGCGGAGATGAGTGCTTCAACCTCTGCTACACCCAATCCGACGTACTTATCGTATGCCTCGATAACCGTCGAATAAGGTACGGTTACTTGTGCCTGTAACTCAGCCTTTAAGCGTGCATATGCGTTCTGAGCGTTTACTATAAGCTGATAGCTTGCATTATCGTAAGCGATAGCGTCAAGATCGATTAAACCTGCCTTGGTGTTGTAGTCCCCCAACAGCTTGGCGTTCAGTTCCGCAGAATCGAATACTTCGAACGTGATCGAAGTTATAGTCACTTCCTTAAACGTTCCGAGGGCCGTAGCGCTGCCGGGCTGGAAGTTGGTAGCCTGAACGATATAAATACCGGGCTCCAATACAACCGAACCGCTATCCGTCAACAGACATTCGCCCGCCTCGTTGACCAATACGCTGCCCGTAGCCGTAACGGTGACGGTTGCGGCGCTGTCAATGGTAAACGCATAGACGGTCTTGTTAATCTTGCCGGGGGCAACCGAAGAAGGCACGTCGACCTTTACAGGGGTAACGCCGCTGGGAACAACGGATATTTCGGACAAGGTTATATCCTCTGCCGCCTTGGCGTTTCTCTTTGTCACGCCGCAGTATGCTTCGATATACTTTCTTGCTTCGGTAACGTTTTCCTGGAGGTCGTAATTACCCGTAGGAATATACGACTGCATAGCGTCGGTGTCGAACTTGCTGTAATCGATATTGCGGTAGGAGAACTTACAGCTGTTAGCCACCGTCTGGCTCTTATCGGTTACGACTATACCGCCCATATAATTGATACAGCTTGAGAATGAGTCGTTGTACGACTTGATTGCACCGCTGTCAACCCTCTGGGGGCTCTTGCACATATAGAATAAGTTGTATTCGGAGAATATGTATGCATTAGCCCTTGTATTCATAGCATAGTCGGTCTGCCCCTCGAACACGTTATTATACATATGTATATTAGCGTTTCTTGCAAGGGGACCTCTCGCCTTACAATACTTCCAATAGTTGTGGTGATAGGTGAGGTTGAACTGAAGCGAGGAATCCGCAGAACCCACGAGGTTGGTCTTATGACAGCCTTCGAAGTAGTTATAGGAACAGGTGAAGTACTGACCGCGCTTGAAGTCGCAGCTGCCGTCGCCCTCGGATTTATCGCTTTCTGCGGGGTTGGAAATGCTGGGGCCGTAGAACTCGTTATTGTGAACCCAACATCTTTCTACCGAACCGAGAATATCTGCGGTAACCGAAGCGGCGTTCTCGACCGTACCGTCAGCCTTTAAAGTACCCTGCGTACCCTCCATACCGATTGCGTCTTCGGGGGTGTTGATGAAGATGAGATTTCTCACTTCGAAGCTCGTGCCTCTTTCCGAATCCCTATCCGAAGTCGAACGCATAAAGTGGAAGCCCCAACCGTCGATGGTGGCGTCCTCGCCGATACCTTCTAAGGTTACGTCCTTTGCCGACTTCATACGTGCCATATGGCCGTTATCGCCTTCCGAACCGCCCATATTTATCGAATCGTAAACGGTTAAACCATTGATTAATGGAGTAGACGACGCGTCGAACGTAGCCTTTCTGTACAGTCCCGAATCGGATACGCAGCCTATAAATCTTACAACCAGGGGAATATTATTGTCTGCTAACTTCTTTAAAATATCCTGGTTGGTGTTGGGAGTACCGCCCTTTGCGTTTACTCCGCCGCCCACGTCCATACCCGTGGTGTTGAGTATATTACCGATACCTGTAACGGTAACGCCGCCGTAAGTCAGGGTAACCGTGTTCTTGGTTTCGTCAGTCACGTAGAGAACGATTGCGTTGTCCTTTAAAGTACCGTCGTCGTTGTATGCGCCTACGCCCTTGGTGTAGTTGAAGTGAGCATAGCCCGAACGGTCGTATGCCTTTACGTCAAGTTTAACCACGGTCTGGCCGTTAGTGCTTGAGGTTACTCTGAAGTCGTAGCTCTCGTTGCCCTTTAAGCCTAAGACGTCTACCCTTGCGGTATCGCCGTCGATCTGGCGAATAAGCTCGCCGTCGACTGCAACGTACGCACTGTCGGAAGCAGAGGCAAGCTTATATTCGACCTTAGCCGCTGAGGCGTCAGTCTCGTCCCACTCGATTGCAGCGCTCTCAAAGTTGCCCTGCGAATAGGACAACGTAATATTGGATAATACCCACTTTGCATATAAGGTCTTATTTTCGGTTATGGGAGTTGAGAAGTCGAAAGCCGTTCCGCTCAGCGCAGAGCTTTCATACCAGCCGACAAACGCATAGCAGTCCTTAGACAAGCTCTCCTCGGTTGCGGTCTGCCCCTTTCTCACCGTCTGCTGTTTAACGGTTGTCGTGCCGTCCATAAATGTCACGGTAAAGCTCTGGTAGCTCGCCTCGATTACGCACTGCGCCTTTTTGGTGGTGTCGCTGTTGCAAGTTGCGGTAATTGTAACCGTACCCTCGCCCACGATTTCAACCAGGCCCTGCTGAGTTACCGTAGCAATCGCAGGTGCGGAAGTTGACCACTCCACGCTCTTGTCCGTAGCGTTTTCGGGCGAAACGGTTGCGATTAACTGAAGCGTATCGCCAACGTATAACTGCACCGTTACAGACCCCTCGTTTAAAGTTATTTCCGTAACCGCAACGTTCTGGTTATCCCCGTCGCCGCCGTTGTTGCCGCCGTTATCGTTATTGCCGCTGCTGCAGGCAACCGCAAACGCACAGACGAGCGAAAGAACGAATGCGAGGAATACGAAAATAATTGATCTCCTCTTGTTCATATTTTCCCCCTTAAAGTATAATATTATTAGACAATATTAACTATTTTGTTACTTTTATTAAAAAATGGTAAAGGTTAATTTTTATTATACAACAAATTATGTTATTTGTAAACACGTTTTGTTGATAATATTAAAAATTACACTCCCCATAATTAAAAGAAGTGTAATTGCAGTAATATTAACTTTTAAAAGTTTCCGTCACGTATCCTGCTTTACGGTTACGGTAATACCCTTTTCGAATTTGGTGTTGAAGTCGAATACCTCTCCCTTGTATTTAAAGGCGGGCAGGGTGTCCAGCTGGACGTTGTGCAGGCTTTTGAAAATGCTGGCGTCGACGTCGGGGTTGCGGGTGCGGAAGTCCTTAATTAATCTCTTTATGTCCTGCCTGCCCGACTGCCCCTGCTCGCCGAGGGACAGCCCCTTGGTTAACTTGCAGGCGCATGCAATGAATTGCAGATTGTTGTACTCCTTCCAGTGGATTATATCGTCCTCGTTTACGCAGTACAGGGGACGGATTAAAGTCATTCCGTTGAAGTTTGTACTCTTAATCTTGGGCATCATTCCCTGAATCTG
>JBJFAG010000127.1:0-14797 GCA_051887795.1 Candidatus Coproplasma sp.
GTGTGCAATAATTGCAACGTTTCTTAAATCGTTTCTTAACATATATCTTCCTTTTGAATAAAGTTTATTGTCTAATTAATCGTAAAATTCGGGTTTAATCTTCCTGTCAAACAGCTGTAAAATTATGTCTAAGCTGTCAAGCACGCCGTCCGAATTGAAGCCGTGAGAGTTAAAACATACTTCGTACACGGCATGTGTTATGGGTAATTCCACGCCCAGCTTTTCACCTAAAAGCATCATCGCCTTGGAGGTCATAACCCCCTCTGCAAGTTTTGAAAATCTTTCACCCTTAGCCAAAGCTTCACCGTATGCGCGGTTGTGGGAATAGGGAGAGAAGAGCGTCGTTTCGTAATCGCCTAAATGAGCAAGTCCATATGCAGACGTAGTGTTGCCGCCCATTGCCTTTATAAGCCTTGCAACCTCGAATGCACCCCTTGCCATCAAAGGACCCTTTAAGGTGGTATAACCCGTTCCGTCTAAAAGTCCCGCAGCTATTCCCAAAACGTTTTTTGCGGCAGCACCGACTTCTGTACCAATCAGATCGTCCCCGTAATAGAAGCGAATGAGATTGGAGCTGAAGCTCTCTGCAAGCTCCTTTTTTAAATCGGGGTTTTCGCTGTCGATAATCATACAGTTAGGTATACCCGCCGTAAATGACTGAATATGCCCGGGGCCTACCCATACCGCAACGTTTTCAGGGGCAATTCCGCTTTCACACATCACCTGCGAAAGCCTTTTACCCGAAGAAACTTCCAATCCCTTCATACAGAGAATGAAGGTCTTATTCTCTACAGGATACTTTGTAACCTTTACCATAAACTCCCTTAATGCCTGGGAGCTTATGGATATTATTATATAATCGCTGTTTTCTAATGCGTACTGCAAATCCGAAACGAGGGTAATAGATTTATCCAGAGCTACGTATTCGTTTTTACCCTCTTTTTTTAAGACGTCAAAGGACTGTCTGCCCTCTTCGCCGTATAATATAACCTGATTTTTCAACACGGTTGCCTGGTACCAGGCAATAAAGCTGCCCCACCTTCCGCAACCTAAAACTGAAATTTTCATACCTTTCCTCAGATTTGTTTTCTTTCAAGGAATGCACGGGATAGCGTAACCTCGTCGGTGTATTCTATTTCACCGCCGATAGGTATACCGTGAGCAAGCCTTGTAACCTTTACGCCGAGGGGGTTTAATAGCTTTGCAATATACATTGCGGTTGCATCTCCCTCAACGTCGGGATTGGTTGCAATTATAACCTCGGTTACCCCCTCGCCTACCCTTGCAAGCAATTCCCTGATTCTAATATCGTTAGGGCCCACGCCGTCCATGGGGGAAATAACTCCGTGTAAAACGTGGTAAACGCCTTTAAACTCCCTCAGCTTTTCAAGCGCTATGACGTCCTTAGGCTCTTTGACTACACATATTACGGACCTGTCCCTACGCTTACAAATTTCACAGGTATCCTCTTCCGAAAAGTTACCGCAAATCGAGCAGTAGCGTACCCTTTTCTTGCAGTCCAATATACATTCGGCAAAGTGTTTTGCGTCCTCTTCGGACATATCTATAATCTTATACGCATACCTCTGTGCCGTCTTTTTACCTACGCCGGGGAGCTTGGTAAACTCGTTTATCAATCTTCCGATAGGTTCGATAAATGCATCCATTGATTACCTCTGGTAAATTATAATAAGCCCTTAAGCGAAGAATTTACACCCAAAGGGCCCATCTTTTCATCATAAGCGGCGTCTGCCTTTTTATAGCCGTCGTTAATTGCCGCCATAATAAGGTCTTCAAGCATTTCAACGTCGTCCTCGTCCGAAAGATCTACCATTTCAGAAATCTTGCTGCCGAACTCAATTCCGTTGATTACCTTCTTACCGTTCATATATACGCAGACAGTCTCGTCGCCCTCTTCTCCGCCGCCGGAAAAGCCGAGAATTTCCATCTCGTCCAACTCCTGCTCTGCCTGCTGCATCTGCTCCTGTATCTTCTGAGCCTGCTTCATCATATTTTGCATGCCGCCGTTATTGCCGCCTCTGTATGCCATAATAATGCCTCCCTTATTGTCTGGTTATTTTATTTCTATATCAATTCCGCTGAAGTTGTTCCTCAGCTCGTTAATTGCCGATTCGTATTTGTCAGTACCTTTTACCTTTAACCGTATATCGAATGAGAATACGCCAAGGCTGCGCAGCGCCTCTGCAATGTACTGCCTGTTGTCCTCTCTGGTGAGCGACTTGTACACCGCTTCAACTTCGGTTACAAGCACGAAGGTGTCCCCCTCGAAAAAGCTCTCTAAATCCATACACAGTGTAAATAGCACTGCATTACGCTTTGTTGTGCGGAAGAGCTTAATAAATCTTCCGAACATAGTCGATTTGTCCGCATCCGACAGTGAGCCTATGTTTTCAGGAGCAGGTGCGCTGCCGCTGTCAAAAAGCGTTGCCTGTTCCTCGCCAACCGCCTCTTTGGGCGCCGCTTCTTCCGCCTTTTGTGTTTTAAAAGGATCTTCAAACGGTGAACTGTCGTCAAAGTCGGATAAAACCTTTTCAGGCTTTTGCTTATTGGTTACCTGTTCAGTCTTGACTTCTTCTTTAATCTCAACGGGCTTTTGATATCTCTGAGTTTGTTCAGGTTGAGGGGCCGTCTGTCTGGGTTGAGCCTCGATTGCAACCTTTACACCCTCCTTAACCTGCCTTTCAAGCTTTTCTATTCTGGCAAGCAACGCCTCTATATCGTAGTCAGCGGAGGGCATTGCAGCCTTTAATAATGCCGTTTCCAAGGTTATGCGGGAATCGACTGCATAGCGCATATCGCCTTCCGCCTTTGCAAGCAGCTCGGTAGTGCGCAAAACGGTGTGTCCGTCTGCCCCGTCTGCAATAGCTTTTATTCTGTCGTATTGTACCTTGGGTATATTTACAATCTTATCCCCATTCCTGCAAACCTTTACAATTGCAAGGTTGTTTACAAAGGTCAATAAATCCCTCAATAAAACGCCTACACCTTTACCTGTAGAAAGCACCGCCTCCGCTGCGGTAAGCGTTTGCCCGCCGTCGTGAGCCATAATGGCAGAGACGATATCGGCAATGGCGAAGAAGTCGGCTTTACCTAACACTGCGTTGACGTCCTCGTAGGTAAGCTTGCCCTGCGAGTAGGAAGCACACATATCCGCAATCGATAAGCTGTCCCTCGCACTGCCGTTACCCGCCCTTGCAATAGCGGAAACCGCCTCTTCATCGTATTCCTTTTCAGTCTTATCGAATACACTTTTAATCAACCCCTCTAAATCTGCCTGAGGAATCAATTTAAAGTCAAAGCGCATACAACGCGAAAGAATGGTTGCAGGTATCTTCTGCGGTTCGGTAGTTGCCAGAATAAACACCGCATGGCGAGCGGGTTCTTCCAAAGTCTTTAATACAGCATTGAACGCCGACGCCGAGAGCATGTGAACCTCGTCAATGATATAAACCTTATACTTGCCGTTTACGGGGGGATATTGCACCTTTTCCCTTAAATCACGCATTTCGTCTACGCCGTTGTTGGAGGCAGCGTCTATTTCTGAAATATCAAGGGAAGCGCCGCTTGCAAGCGCCTTGCACGTTTCACACTTACCGCAAGGCGAACCGTTAACGGGATTTTCACAGTTAATTGCCCTGGCGAATATCTTGGCAAGAGTAGTCTTACCCGTTCCCCTCGGCCCGCAGAATAAATAGGCGTGACCGACCTTTCCCGTCTCTATCTGGTTTTTTAAAATTTTAACAATATGCTCCTGCCTTACAACCGAATCGAAAGTCGTAGGGCGGAATGCTCTGTAAAACGCAAGGTACGCCATATTGCCTCCTGTATTTATTTGCGGATTTTCTTCAACTTATTCTTTGCACGGGAAAGTGCATTGTCAAGCTGTTTATAGGTAACGTTGAGCGATGAGCAAATCTCGTTCATCGTAGCGCCTTCAACGTATAACTCAATTGCCTTCAGCTCAAGGTCGGAGAGTGATGATTTCATAAGCTCGTTCAGCTCTTTGACCTCTTCACTGTTTATTAATGCGTCTTCAGGGCTGAACGCTAAACTTACGCCGCCCTCTTCCTCCTCTGAAAAGGATTGCAAAACCAATGCCGGAACACTACCCTGGGAATGCTTGAAGGCGTCTACAATTCTGTTCCTTATGCACGTGTATGCAAAGGGAGCAAAACTCCCCTCACCGTTGAACGCCATGATTGCAGAGTACAAACCGCACATACCCTCCTGAACCAAATCCTCGGTATCGCAGTCGGATAGAAAGTAACCCCTGGCTATTGCAAGAACTTTATTTTTATATCTTATCAATATTTGTTCGCATGCACTGCTGTCACCGCTGCGGAAGCGAACAATTAACTGTTCATCGGTGATTATGTCTGCCATTTAGCCAAGCCTTCTCCTCAAAACTTCGTAGGCGGCAACACCTAAAGCAACCGAGGCGTTGAGCGAATTAACCTTACCGCATACGGGCAGAGCGACGACAAAATCGCACTTCTCCCTTGTCAGCTTTTTAACACCGCTGTCCTCACCGCCGATAACCAAGGCGACGTTGCCTCTTAAATCGGCCGAATAAATATCGGTACCGTCCGCCTCTAATGCATACAGCCAATAACCCTTTTTCTTCAGTTCGTCAACCGCCCTGTTGATGGAATTGACCTTGGCAACCTTAACGTGGTTTGCAGCCCCTGCAGAAATACGGATAACTGCTTCGGTTACAGACGCCGAATTGGTCGACTGGATAATAACGCCGTCCGCACCTACAACCTCTGCAACCCTAATTATTGCACCTAAATTATGCACGTCCTCTATGCAATCGCAGAGGATTACAAAACCGCCCTTCTCGCCTTTAGCGGCTATAATCTCGTCTAAAGAGCTGTATTTATAGTCGGTAGCAAAGGCGATACAGCCCTGGTGTTTACCTGTAACGCTCTCCTTATCGAGTACGCGCTTATCTACAAACTGCACCCTGATTCCCTTTGCCCTTGCTTCGGCAAAGACTTTGTTCAAAGAGCCTTGGGGATTCTTTTCAATTAAAAGCTTATCTACTGTCTTATCTGTCTTTAAAAGCTCCAATACGGCGTTTCTGCCTTCAGTTTTCATCTTTCTCACCGCCTAATAATTGCGTTATTCTATCCGTCCTGCCGCATAGGTATAAAAAGCCTAAAACAGCTTCAAACCCGGTTGAACGGTTGTAATCTATTACGGAAGCGCTTTTACTTCTCGTCGTCTTTTTGGCGTTCCTGCCACGGTGGTAAATTTCCGCCTCTTCCTCAGTGAACAGCTTTTCTATACTTTTGAGCAACTCGCTCTGCCCAACCGCCGAAACCCTTTTCGAAGTGTGCTTCTGCAATTCAATCAGCTTTGCATCGCATAAGAGTACTTCCTGTTCCCGAACGTAGAGCGAATAAACCGCATCACCCACAAAAGCAAGTGTTACAGGGCTTAACTGCTTAACCTTTTCCACACTCATAGCACTAAAAAATTCAGACACTCGACTCACCGCCTGACGCCTTATTTGTCCTGCACTTTTGCCTGTTAACGCCATGTTTTCATCACTAATTAACCAACTGTAATCCGTTGCAGAACACTATCCAATTATACTGAATTATTATACCACTATAGCATAAAAAAAGCAACAAAACAGTACTATATAGCGTGAAAACCTTGTTTATAAAAAAAAGTTCTGTAATAGCCGTTGCCGTCATTATCTGTATAGGCATTTGCCTTGGCGTACTCGTTGGGTTCAGTGCGGAGCAGACATCTAAAACCAACCCTAATATGCCCACAATAGTCATTGATGCCGGTCACGGCGGAATAGATAACGGCGTTCAGGGCGTTTCAACGGGAGCTGACGAATCGGATATAAACCTTGCAATTGCAAAGCTTGTTAAGGGCAATTTTGTTAATGCAGGGTTTAACTGCGTTATGACACGAACGACCGAAGCGGGATTATACGGTACTACTGAAAAGGGATTTAAGGCACGTGATATGCAAAAGCGCAAACAAATTATACAGGAATGCAATGCAGACCTTGTAATATCCATTCACCAAAATTATTGTCCGCTGCCATCCAAACGCGGCGGTACGGTTTTCTTTGATAAAAACAGCGCTACAAGCTGCGCTCTTGCCAACATGATTCAACGGGAGCTGAACGCTTTACCGCAGTGCGTAAAGCCCAACGAGGCGTTATACGGCGATTATTTTATGCTTAAATGCACTCAAAGCCCTTCTGTAATTGTTGAATGCGGATTCCTGTCCAACGAGGAAGATGATAAACTTTTGAACACCTCACAATACCGCATGGCAGTTGCCTACGCCATTTTCAAAGGTTCGGTCGAATACCTGTCCGGAGTAAGCTGAAATTCAACATTAAAAAAGGATGTGATCATTTCACATCCATTTTTAAATTCTCTTCTCTGTTATAGCGATGAGGAATGGGTTTCCACTGCAGATTTTTAACGAACATTGCAATAAAATCAAGTATAACTGCAAGGAACATATAGAAAGGAAAAACAAAGAAAGCAAGCATACGCTTTCCAAATCCCAATTTACCTATTCTCTTACGTTCAACAATAAACAGGATTATCTCCGAAAGACATAACCCGACGTAGGCACTTGCAGTCGATTTACCGAATTGAATAAAGAAATCGGCATAGGCCTTTCCTACGTCTATCTTGAATAGCGGGCAAAATGCAATTAATATTATCTGCAACAGGAATATTACGACGCTGATAAAGCCTAACGGCAGAATAGATACGCTCAAATCGTACTTGGAAAATACTCTGTTCCTCTTGCCTTCTTTACTATACTTCTTATGATTGAATATCGAAGATATGAGTTTTGCAAAACGGGTAAAGAACACCTGCATATGCCCCTTTGCCCAACGCAACCTCTGGCGGAGCATTATGGGTACGGTAGTGGGCTGTTCGTCATAGAACATCGCCTCATCACAGAAAACGGTCTTGTTGCCTTCGGTTACGACGTCTGCGCTAAACTCCCAATCCTCAGTCATGGTTAAGTAGTTCCAGCCATCTGAAACCTGCTTATTGCTGAATAAGTAACCTGTACCAGTAACCCTTGTGGAACTGCCGATGACAGCTCTGTCGCGCTGTTCGAAGCGGTTACCGTAAAGAAAGTACATACCGTACATTAACGACATATAGTTTTCGTTGAAATTCTTGGAGTTGCGGTACGAAGTTATTACAGCCTCCTGCCCGTTAGCGACAAACGCATCATTCATTTTACTTATGTAATCAGCCGGAACGATATTGTCAGCGTCCATAATGAAGTAGCCGTCAAACGCCTCTAAGCCGTATTCTTCCTTTATTCTTTTAAAGGCATAACGTAAGGCATACCCCTTCATACGTTCTTCAGGGTTGTTATACTCAAAAACTATCGCTCCCTTTTCCCTGCAGACTTCCGCTGTACCGTCAGTACAATTATGCGCCACGACAAATATCTGTATTTTATCTGAAGGATAGTCGCTCGCCTTAACGCTTTCAATAAGTCTGCCAATAACTCTCTCTTCGTTCCTTGCACTTACTATAATGCCGTATTTACACTTCTTTTCGGCAACGGGAAACTTCTTTCTTGCAAACAAACCTATTCCAAAAAGCAATACGTGGTGTATACAAAGCAAACCTAAAACACTACCTATAATTGTGAATACAAGGTTTACTGTCTCTAAATAATTCATTTTAACCTTTTGTGACGTCACGCACAAGCCTGACGTTTCAGAATGAATATATATTTTTTGCTACAGTTCTGAGCTGTAATTGATGAATAATGTTCTAAATATGGTATATATTAACAAAACATTATGACAACAACTATCGCCCGCAAATAATTTGCGGGCGAGTCTGCCAATATTCTATATTTTGTTATACAAAATTTATCGATTTATGCCAACTTTTCCAAAAGCTTGAAGTCCACGCCCTTATCGCCGATCTTGATGATTTCAACCTTTACGTTATCGCCAATTGAAAGAACGTCGTCAACCTTGTTTACCCTCTTGTTGGAGAGCTTGGAGATGTGGATAAAGCCGGTTTTGCCGGGAGCGAACTCTACTACCGCACCCTTATCGCTGAATATCTTAGTTACGGAACCGATAAACATATCGCCAACTTCAGGCTCGTGAGCAATGGAAAGAACGATTGCCTTTGCCTTTTCTGCGTTCTCGATAGGGCCAACGCACGAGATATAACCTCTGCCGGAATCGTCCTCGTTGAACTCAATCTGGGTCTGAGTCTCTTCCATAATCTTCTTGATTACGCAACCCTGCTTACCGATAACGTCGCCGATCTTGTCGGGGTTGATTTCAAATCCGATAATCTTGGGAGCATAGTCGGAGAGCCTGGGTTCAACTGCGGGTACACATTCAAGCATCTTGTTTAAGATGAACTGTCTGCCCTCGTTTGCCTGCTCGATTGCGGTGTGCATAATCTCTTCGGAAATGCCCTTAATCTTGATATCCATCTGGATAGCGGTGATGCCGTTTACGGTACCTGCTACCTTGAAGTCCATATCGCCGAGGAAGTCCTCTAAGCCCTGAATATCGGTCAATACGCGGAACTCACCCGTCTCCTGATTCTTAATAAGGCCCATAGCAACGCCTGCAACAGGTGCCTTGATGGGAACACCAGCGTCCATTAACGCCATGGTAGAACCGCAGACCGAAGCCATAGAGCTGGAACCGTTGGAAGATAAGATATCGTTAACCACCCTTATTGCATAGGGGAACTCGTCCTCGGAGGGGATTACGGGAACCAACGCCCTTTCTGCAAGAGCGCCGTGGCCTATTTCACGCCTGCCGGGGGAACGGATTGCCTTAGCTTCACCCGTACAGTAGCCGGGGAAGTTGTACTGATGCATATATCTCTTATAGGTCTCTTCATCCAAACCTTCAAGCTTCTGAGCTTCACCCATCATTGCTAACGTACAGGTGGTCATAGTCTGAGTCTGGCCTCTCGTGAAGATTGCAGAACCGTGTGCGCGGGGAAGAATGTGGCGTTCGCACCAGATAGGACGAACCTCCTTCAAGCCTCTGCCATCGGGACGGATACCCTTATCGAATATCTTTGCACGAACCTTTTCCTTGGTAAGGTAGTAAAGGCTGTCGCCAACCTCTCTCTTGTTGTCGGGATAGATTTCAGCAAAGTGCTCCTGCACTTCCTTTTCCACCTGATCCTGACGGGTCTCCCTCTCCTTTCTGTCAAAGGTGTCGATTGACCAATCAACCTTTTCGGAAGCGTATGCACGAACTTCCCTGTCAAGCTCTTCGGGAATGTGATAGAGCTCCATCTCCAACTTCTTCTTACCTACAGCGGGAACAATTACGTCGGAAATGAAAGCACAAATTTTCTTAATCTCTTCATGACCGAACATGATTGCACCGACCATCTGGTCGTTGGTTACTTCGTTTGCACCTGCTTCGATCATTAAGATTGCATCCTTGGTACCTGCAAGATTGAGGTGAATATCGCTTGCCTCACGCTGCTTAAGGTCGGGGTTGATGACGTACTTACCGTCTACCATACCGACTACTACAGAGCCGGTGGGGCCGTCCCAGGGAATATCTGAAATTGCAATAGCTATAGACGAACCTATCATTGCGAGGGGTTCGGGTGATACGTCGGGTTCAACCGAGATAGCCTGTGCAATAACAACTACGTCGTTATAAAGTCCCTTAGGGAAAAGGGGACGTAAGGGTCTGTCGATAAGACGGGAAGTTAAGATAGCCTTGTCACTTGCCCTACCCTCACGCTTTTTGAAACCGCCGGGGATTTTTCCGATTGCGTACATCTTCTCTTCATAGTCTACCTGAAGAGGGAAGAAATCCATTCCCTCTCTGGGTGAAGCGGACATACATACTGAAACCAGAACTGCCGTATCGCCGCAGCGTACAACGCATGCGCCGTTAGCCTGTTCTGCATACTTGCCCGTTTCGATAATTACTTCCCTACCGCCGACGGTAAAGGAAAACTGCCTGAAATTTTCGTTTGCCATTTTTAAATTTTTACTCTCCTTCTGTCTTTCATTCAATATCGCTCGTGCCGATTGCACGAATATAATGAAAAAGGGCGTACATAGCTAAAAAACTGCCTGCCCGCCCTTTTTTAAATTACTTTCTCAAACCGAGAGCAGCGACTATCGCACGATACCTTTCGATATCCTTTTCCTTGAGATAGTCCAAAAGACCTCTACGGCGACCAACCATCTTTAAAAGACCGCGACGTGAGTGATTGTCGTGAATGTGAGTCTTAAGATGCTCGTTAAGGTGATTGATTCTTTCAGTCAAAAGTGCAATCTGCACTTCGGGTGAACCGGTGTCACCTTCTTTTGTTGCGTATTTTGCAATGATTTCCTGCTTTTCCATTTTAATTTATCCTCCATATGGAAATATTATTTGCGGTCAACAAAGTCAGGCGTAGAGTAATCGCACCGCTTTGTAGCCGTAACAGAGATATTTTAGCATATACTAATTTAAATAGCAACTGTTTTAACGGGTTTTTTGATAAAGAAATTTTATATATAGTTTTTTTAGTATTTTATAAAAAGATACGCAGTCAACGTGTAAGTTTGACTGCGAAAATAACATATAAGCAATAACAAAAATAATTATTTATTACCTTTTAAGAAAGAGGTATGTAAATAAAATAACTAATCCGATAACAACAAATATACCCACAACTAAAGCAACTGTAGAAGCTGCTGACTTGCCATTCAAATCGTTACTAATTAAACTTAATCTTTTTTGAATTATATCGCTATTAGTGTTATCAGGAATATTCAAAACAACAGTCCATTTATATGAAAATCCAATTCTTCCCATTTCAGAGCCTTTAGTAACACTAACTACTTCCCAACCCAGTTTTGTAATCTCATTGAGTTTCATATCTAAATCTTTTTGAGACGCTCTTACGGTAATTACTTTTTGCATACTTCCTCCCATGATATACATATTTGTATTTTAATTATAATTTGCAAATTTGTATTTGTCAACATATAGGTTATGCAAATTTGTATAATAAAAATTTTATGGAATACGATTTTTACAACAATAAAATTGAAGAGTTGAGAAAGGAACACAACTTAACTCAGAAACAACTTGCAAAATTGGTTGGTACAAGTCAGGCTAACATTTCACGTTGGGAACAAGGAATGACTGAACCAAATGTAATAGAGTGCTGGAAACTTGCCGATTATTTTGGCGTTTCGATCGACTATCTTTGCGGTAGAACAGAATACTAATTCCTAAATAATTTTTAAGCACCCCTGCATTGAAATTTGCACGGGTGCTTATTTTTATTCTTCAAACAATTTATTTCTGTCAGCTATTATTTTGTCGACTTTCTGTATATAGGTAGGTATGTCTTTGGGGGATGCACACCGCTCTAACCTTTCCCCTTCGTCAAACAGCTTTTTGGAGATGGCGTTAGCGCCAACCGCAACATTGTCGGCAATCTCCTCCATAACGTCGATATTGTATACGCACTCCTTACCCTCTTTTGCCCAGCCGCAGTTTTCCCAACCGCCTGCCTGATACTTCTGGCGATACATATAGTACGGTCTGTAACCCGCCTCGGTGAGCATCTGTCGGGAGAGTTTTATCATCTCCCCTATCCCGTCTACGTATAATCTTGAGCAATTCTCTTTTAATTTTGCACCAGCCTTTAGCGAAAGGGTATGCACGGTTATGTTTGCCGGGTCAAGCTCGATTGCCTTTTTAATCGATAGTGCAAAATCTTCCTTAGTCTCGTCTGCAAGCCCGGCGATTAAATCGACGTTGACGTCAAACCCATACTTTGCAGACATATCAAAGGCCTTGTAGATATCGGCAGAGGTATGCTTTCTACCTATTTTAACCAGCGTTTCGTCCTTGAACGATTGAGGGTTAATACAAATTCTCGTAACTCCGAAATCCTTGGATAGAGACAGCTTTTCTTCAGTGAATGTATCGGGCCTTCCTGCCTCAACGGTGTATTCACATTCAGGCAGTGAAAGTGCGTTAATTGCGGCATATATGCGCTCCAAATGCTTTGCCTCTACCGCAAAAGGGGTACCGCCGCCTATATAAATACTCTTGATTTTCGTAAGGTAAGGCTTGACGGATAAAAGCTCTTTTTCGACGCAACCGACGTAGTCGTCAAGGTACTTTTTCGTTGCTGTAATGGGTGCGGTTATGAATGAGCAGTACTCGCATTTTGTAGGGCAGAACGGCAGTGATACAAACAAATCCTGGCCGCCCTTGTTGTCATAATAGGGCTGTTGAACCTGCAAAATTTTTTCCACGTGGGCAGTATTTTCACCGTCTACCCCGCACTCGTTGAAAAGTTGTTTAAAGTCCCTTCCGCCCTCTTTTTCCATGTATGCAAGCTTTGTAGGGCGTATACCCGTGAGAGCGCCATAGGGCATTTTAACCCCTTTCTTTTGGGATAAAAGATTGTAAAAAGCAAGCTTTGCATAGCGCTTGGCATAGCGTTTAAACTCTATTTCATCCTCGGTAAAGATAGTGTTTTTATAATCGTAAAAATTTCCGCCGTACTCTATATAGTTAAAGTAGTTTCCGGCGGAATATTCAAAATGGTAACCAAAGATCTCATCCTCGGCATTGAACAGGCGTATAACGTCCATAATTTCGGGAAGAAGCCATTCGCAATTGCAGTATTCAAACATATAAATCAGATCCTTACAAATTGATTATAACGGCGCTCGTGAGCTAACGAAGTATCTTCACCGTGACCTGTATATACCTTATAATCACCCTTTAGAGAGTAGAGTTTTTTTACCGAAGAGTCCAAAACCCTGCCGTCACCCGTATAAAAATCCCAACGCCCGATACTTTCAAAAAAGAGGGTGTCACCCGTAAATAAGCAATCTTCAATTAAGTAACTGACACCGCCGGCAGTATGACCGGGAGTTGATATAACCTTGATTTTTAAGCCGTACAGCTCCACCTCTTCCCCGTCGGAAAAAGTGGACTTAATCTTGAATTGAGGAATGGTTTCACCGTAGAAAATCTGCCTATAACCTTCAGACCAGATAAGCTCTTCCTCGCCTTTACCGCAATAAATATCCGCACCGTTTGCGTATAATACGCCGCAACCGCCTATGTGATCGAGGTGACCGTGGGTTAAAAGTACCGCCTTGGGTGTTAAACCGAGTTGGATACACCTGTCCAAAACCTTAGGCTGTGCGCAGTCGATTAATATACAGTTTTTATTATCCGCAGTTATTGCATAGCTGTTGCTTGCAAACCCCATGGGATATATCTTATTTACTTTCATTAATTAGTCGTCCTGAATACGTCAATTATTCGCTTATCTTTCTTGAGGTGTTTGATGAGCAGATCAAGGTCGGAGAGCTTGTTCAGCTTGACCATAATATCGAACACGGCCTTACCGTCCTTGCCTATTCTGCCGTTTATCTGCGTCATATACAGGCGCATAGCCGAAATTTCAGCCGTAACGAAAGCCGTTAAACCTGCATCGTCGGTAGCCAAAATTTTAATTCCTGCAAGGAATCCGTTTTCAACCTCGCCCGTCCATTTTGCAGGTTGAATCCTGTCGGGTTCGTAGTCCTTTAAATTAGGGCAGTCCTTTCTGTGAACAATGACGCCCCTGCCCCTTGAGACAAAGCCGACAATAGCGTCGCCGGGTACGGGGTTGCAGCAATGCGCAAACTTGACCAAAAGCCCTTCCATACCCTTGACTGTAACACTTCCTGCGGGGGTATGCTTTAATTTCTCTACCTCGTTTGCGGGGAGTTGTAAGGGTTGTTCCCTGCGGTGGAAGTCAATGAGTTTAAATAAAATCTGATTGACGCTTACCGCTCCGTAACCAACCGAAGCCATCATCTCGTCAACAGAGGCGAAAACCAGTTTTTCCGAAAGTTTGGCAAACGATTCGTCGGTTAACAGATCAGCCAGAGTATAGCCACGGCGCTTTGCCTCGGCTTCAAGCATGGCCCTGCCCGTCTTGACGTTCTCGTCCTTCATTGCATGTTTGAAGAACTGTCTTATTTTTGCCTTAGCAGAACCTGACTTAACGAATTTTAACCAATCCCACGAAGGCCCTTTGGAGTTAGGCGAGGTTAATATTTCAACCATATCCGCAGTCTTGAGCGTACTGTTTAACGGTACAATCTTGTGGTTAACCTTTGCACCTACGCATTTATTGCCCACCTCTGAGTGAATTGCGTATGCAAAGTCTACGGGGGTTGCCTCTACGGGGAGGGAAATAACCTTGCCATGCGGGGTAAAGACGAGAAGCTCGGAGGAATATAAATCGTTTTTTAACGAGTCCACAAATTCCTTGGAGGTATCAACGCTGCCCTGCCAATCCATAACGTCCCTTATCCAGCTCAATCGCTGGTCGAACGAAGTCTCGCTTGAAGTCTTTTGCTCCTTATACTTCCAGTGTGCGGCGATACCGTACTCCGCCATTTTGTGCATTTCTACAGTTCGTATCTGTATTTCAAAGTACTGGCCAAAGTCAGTTGCAACCGTGGTATGAAGCGACTGATACATATTGCGCTTAGGCGTTGCAATATAGTCCTTTATTCTGCCCGGTACGGGTTTCCACTGCTTGTGGATTAAACCCAACACCTCGTAACATTCTTCTATCTCATTAACGATTACCCTGACTGCCGTCAAGTCGTAAATCTGGTCGAGAGTCAGACCCTTGTTCTTCATCTTCTTGAAGATTGAATAGAAGTGTTTAGGTCTGCCTACTACGTCGCCCTGTATATTATGCTCTTCCAGCATTATTTTAAGCTG
>JBJFAG010000128.1:0-3509 GCA_051887795.1 Candidatus Coproplasma sp.
AGATTACTACGTCCCCCACCATTGCAAAGATTATGCCTGAAAGCATGAAGGCCGTAAACTTTTTGGGAGCGCCGCCCTTCAGGGCATATACGGCGTTAATTATTCCGCTCAACACAAATAACGTGCTGGAGATGATTTTAAGAGTATAGTTATTGATGACGATCAACAATACGTCCGCAACTATCATTCCGACAAGCAGAATCAAGTTTGAAATTATTATCCATTTATTTATCTTTTTCATAGTTCACCTGATGCTATTTTATTAGACTTGTATAGTAATCTTCAAGGTTTACGGCTATCGTCTGCAGAGTATTATAAAAGCCTTCCCGCTCCTCGTCGGTGAAATCGAAGCTGCAGGCCTTTACCGCCTTTTCGGCTTTTTCAGAGATTTGCTCCGCTAAATAAAGACCGTCTTTTGTCAGGGTGATAACTTCGTTATAACTGTTGGGGTTATAGCTTACGTATCCCTTATCCTTCAAGGTCTTTAATGCACGGGAGATTGCCGCTTTGTCTTCAAGCGTAAGCTTTACAAGCTCTGCCGCAGTAAGTCCCCCCGGGTTGTTTTTCAGATAGTACACGCACATGACGTGAATGGTCTTTAATCCGTAATCGGACATCTCGCACATCTTGATTTTCTGAACAAGCTTGTTTAGCTTTAATACCGTTATGGTGAATTGTTCAAATATGTTTTCCATTACATTCCTTAATGTTGATTAATCAACAAGTTAAGTATAATACATATTATCGTTATTGTCAAGCTTAAATGTTGACAAATCAACAAATAGATTACAACCTTATACAAAAGGGCGCCGAGGGCGTTTGATTGGCGTTATACGGGCGGTTGAATACACGTCTTAGCATTAAAGCTGAATTGATTGGCGTTATACGGGCGGTTGAATACACGTCTTAGCATTAAAGCTGAATTGATTGGCGTTATACGGGCGGTTGTATGCAGGTCTCTGCATTAAAGCTGACAAGGTATTTCATGCAATAGCCCGCCATTTCCTCGGGCGTCTCCTTCATGCCGTCGATGAGCCATCTGACTATTATGTTTATTACCCCTCCGCTCCACAACAGGCGTATGAATTTTTCTTCCGAAGAGATGTCTTTATGCCTTAAGATGCTTTTATTTGTAAGCTCGATATAGTTTGAAAGAAAACCTGCGTAAAAAATGGGGATTAATATACTCGATTTTTCCTTTGCGAGCGTGAGTAAACCGATGTACCATTCATAGCTCGGTGCAGAGCGGAACGGGCTGCCGTAACGCTCTACCAGCTCGTCCTGCAAACTCATTATTATTTCCTTAAGTATTTCGTCCTTGGAGTCAAAGTTGCTGTAGAACGCCATGCGGGATACGCCCGCTTTTGCACATAACTCGGTTATCGTGATTTTATCATACGGCTTTTTTGATACCAAAACTATCAGTGCGTCCCGCAGACTTTCCTTAACCACACCGTTGATTTCCTCGCTGTGTTTCTTAAGACCTACAAGCTTTCCCTCGCTTACACTTTTCTTTGTTTTGTCAGTTACGTTTGCCATAGCTTGACATTACCCCCCTGCATTATTTAAAATAACGACGTTGACATCTGTAAGTAACGTTATGATACTTCATTTTAAACTAATCTGTCAAATTAAATAAACGGAATAAAAAGGAATTAATTATGCTAAGAGTTTTTGTAGATTCCTGCAGCAGCATCAAGCAGGAGGAAAAAGAGGAATACAACGTTGAGATATTCCCCTTGCGCTATCTTATGGGCGACAGGGAGTATTTAGACGGCATTGACATGACTATAGACGACTTCTACAGTCTGCTTATTGACGGGAAGCTGTTCCCCAAGACTTCATTGCCCAATTTAGACGAACTGAAAGAGCGGGTCGAAAGCTATACCGACAGCGGCGACGAGGTTTTAATTATTACCCTATCCTCCGGTCTTTCAGGCACGTACAACGCTATTGACAATCTTTTTAAGGGGAACGATAGGGTTACCGTTATCGACTCCCTCTCTGCAGTCGGGGGCGTTAAACTCATTGTCAAGGAGATAAATAAGTACAGGGATAAACCCACCAGATTTATCGTTGAAAGGGTTAAGGAGCTTATACCCAGAATCAGGATATTTGCCATTCCGCAGACTTTGGACTACCTCTTAAAGGGCGGCAGACTTTCCAAAAAGCAATGGGCAATAGGCAGCGTTTTGCAGGTTAAACCCGTAATTACCGTAACCGACGGTAACGTTGCCGTTTTTGCCAAGAAGATAGGGCTTAAAAACGCAATGAAATTCATTGCCGCAAAGGCTGCGGAGCTTGCCGATTGCAGCTTTGAAATAGTCCCCTCCTACACGTACGACGACAACAATTTAAAACAGCTTATTGCTATGACTGATGAGAAGGTATGCAGAGCAATGGGCAAACCCGATAACGTAGACCCCGTCATTGCCTGCCATTGGGGACCCTACGCCTTCGGCTACGTCTTTATAGCAAAACAGGCTTAATCACCTGATAGCCTACGGGCAATTTTCACAAAGTATTATTTTTTCTTTATTGACAAATCGGGCTTTGAGTACTAAAATTATTTCAATTTTAATCGGAGATAAACTGATGAAAAATAAGGTTAGAATTTTGAGCTTAATTCTCGCTTCAGCTCTGGCGTTATTACTGCCGTTTACCCTCTCCGCCTGCTCTAAAGAAGATGATACGCCCGCCGAAGAACTCCCCTATACGGCGGAGGAAGTCTGCTCTTCAAGAGGCGAGCTGAATATTTACGGTAAGCTCTATACCCCGCAGAATGCCGAAGGCAAGCTGCCCGCCGTCATACTTTCCCACAGTGCAAACCTTAATGCCGACTCGATGAATTTATACGCTGTAGGTTTTGCCGAAAGAGGTTTTATTGCCTATGCCTTCGATTACTGCGGAAGCAGCTCAAAGAGCAGGAGCGACGGCGACACCGACGACATGACTTTGTTTACCGAAATTGAAGATCTGAAGGCGGTTATTTCCTTCGTTTGCGCCATGGATAACGTGGATGAAAACAATATCTATCTGTTCGGTACGAGCCAGGGCGGGCTTGTTTCGGCGCTGACTGCCGAGGAGTGTGCTGCGGAAATTAAAGGCGAGATACTTCTATACCCTGCGTTCAACATTCCCGAGCTTGTGAAAATGGCGGGAAGTTTTGGAAGTCTGGGCGGTTACGGTCAGGCGTTCAGCGATACGCTTGCTGATTACGACGTATACGAACACATTGGGAATTTTGACGGTAACGTCCTGATTATCCACGGTTCATCCGACTTTATCGTAAACAAATCCTATTCAGAACAGGCTGCGGCTAAGTATAAAAACTGCACGTTGAAGATTATTGACGGTGCAAATCACGGCTTCAACTCTGAAAATATTACTTCCCTCTTCGGCAATTACGACCAGACGGTCTGGGAATACATAGACGAATATCTCAATCCTTCTTTATAGTCAAGTACCACCGGCTAAGCCGGTGGCTTGATTAAGCGCTTCAAGCGCAG
>JBJFAG010000129.1:0-14759 GCA_051887795.1 Candidatus Coproplasma sp.
CCGTCTCGGCTGACTTTGCAATAATCTTATCGTCGACGTCGGTATAGTTACGGGCATACGTCACGCTATACCCCTTCTTTTCGAGGTATTTACGCATAATATCGTATATCAACGCCTGATAGCCGTGGCCAATGTGCGCCTCGCCCGATACGGTTATACCGCATGCATACATCTTTACCTTTCCCTCTTCAAGGGGGATAAACTCTTCTTTAGTCCTCGTCAGGGTGTTGTAAATTCTCATTTTTATTCGCCTCGTATTTAATGCCTGCCTGCTCTTCAAGGGCAAACACTCTCTCCCTCAATGCACACAGCTCTTTGAGTATGGGGTCCTCTTTTTCCTGGTAGAGGTCGACCCCCTCCTTACTTCCGCCGATACGCACTATATGCCCGGGTACGCCTACCACCGTAGCATGGGCGGGTACGTCCCTTAAAACCACGGCGCCCGCACCTACCTTGGCATAGTCGCCCACGGTTATATTGCCCAGCACCTTAGCGCCTGCGCTTATCACACAGTTTTCGCCCACGGTGGGGTGGCGCTTTCCGCTCTCCTTACCCGTACCGCCCAGCGTACAGCCCTGGTATAAAACCGTACCCGTGCCGACTTCGGCCGTCTCGCCGATAACCACACCGTCGCCGTGGTCGATAAACACGCCCGGTGCAACCTTTGCGGCGGGGTGAATCTCTATACCCGTAAGCCTCTTGGTACGTTGGCTTACCATTCTGGCCAGCAGCTTTAGCCCATGCCTGTACAGCCAGTTAGCCAGCCTGTAACGGCGCAGCGCCCTGATTGACGGATAGGTTAACCATACCTCGAATTTATTTCTTGCGGCAGGGTCGTTGCGCATTGCCGCATCAATATCCATCTTTAACTTTTTAAACAACTATCTCTCCCTTGAAGGCAGCTGTCTTATACCTTAGCCGCCATCTTGAAAACGTCCTGAGACTTACCCATAACGAAGATATGGTCGTCAGCCTCAAAGACAAATTCAGGCATGGGGTTAGGGTCTAACTTACCATCCCTCTTTATTGCAATTATGTTTAACTTAAACCTCTTACGGACGTCCAGCTCCATAATGGATTTACCCGCCCACTGCTTGATGATGGGTACTTCGAATATGGCATAGCCGTCGGAGAGGGCCACGTAGTCGAAAATATTACTGCCGTTGTGCCTTATTGCAAGCTTATCGGCAGTTTCGCCGTCGGCGTAGATTATCTCGTCTGCGCCTATCTTTTTGAGTATTTCACACTGCAAGTCGTCCCTCGCACGTGCGGCAACGTATTTTGCACCCAGCTTTTTAAGGTTTACGGTGGTTAAAATAGACGCCTCTAAATTATCGCCGATAGTGACAAAGCAGATATCGAAAGAGGGGATATCCAAAGCGTCAAGGACGTCCTCTCTGGTATATTCGGCAACACGGGCGTCGGAAATACGGGAGACGAAACCCGCAATCTTCTCCTCCCTGTTGTCGAGTATCATTACGTCATGGCCTAAATCCTGCATCTTCTCTGCAAGGTGGCCGCCTAATCTTCCGATACCTATTATTAAAACTGACTTTTTCATATTTATATGATTTCCCCCATAAAACAGGTGCTTTTATTTTTTTAAAACGTTGAAGTACGTCAACCTATTATCATCTTCTCCGCAACTCTGGAGATGGAGACGGGCTTTTTATCCCCTGCAAATATGAGGATAAGCGTAAACCCTCCTACCCTTCCGAAAAACATCAGGAAGATGAGGACAAGTTTAGACAATACGCCCAAGCTGTCGGTTATGCCCTTGGAAAGTCCCACCGTGCCTATTGCCGAAATAACTTCGAATATAGTATTCTCCATATTTATTGCAGAGTTGTTCACCTCAAGCGCACAGATTAAGATGGAGCTTACTATGGAGACAATGAAGTATATGCAGATAACCGAGCTTGCCTGTTGGCTTGCCTCGCTTTCAAAACGCCTTTTGAAGAGATGTATTTCGTCATAGCGCTTGGCGTTGGCCACAAAGGAGAGGAAGAACACGGCTATCGTCACCGTCTTGATACCGCCCGCCGTGGAACCGGGGCTGCCGCCTATAAACATATAGATTATAGTCAAAAAGCTTGTAGCGCTTGTCACAGACGCATAATCGACCGAGTTGAAGCCTGCCGTCCTCGGCGTTACCGATAAAAACAGCGAGGCCAGAATTTTAGTACCTACCCCTTCGTTACCGATGGTTGCAGGGTTATTCCACTCAAAGATTGCAAACAGCACCCAACCTAAGAGCAGAAGCACGCCCGTAGTCGAAAGCACTAACTTGGAGTGGAGAGAATACTTTTTGATATGAATACCGTGGCGGATTACGTCGCCCCATACGAAGAAGCCGATACCGCCCACTATAATCAATATGCTAACTACTATAATGACGAGCGGGTTACCCATAAAGAACATCAGCGAGGACTTGCCTTCCGCAATACCCGTTATGGTAAAGCCCGCATTGCAAAAGGCCGAGACGGAGGTAAACACCGCCTGCCAGATACCCTTGCCCCAGCCGTAGGCGGGGACAAAGGCGAAGGACAGGGCGAACGCCCCCGTAAACTCAAACGCAAAGGTGCCGATTAAGATAATCTTTAACAGCCCCTTGATACCGCCTAAATCCACACTGCCCGCAGACTGCATTGCAATCTTACGCTGGGAGAGCGTTGCATGGTGCTTAGAATACAGCGTAAACAGCGACACGAAGGTTATAAATCCCAGACCGCCGAACTGAATTAAAAGCAGAATAACCGCCTGGCCGAACCCCGACCAATACGAAAAAGTATCCTGAACGATTAGCCCCGTTACGCAGGTTGCACTCGTTGCGGTGAAGAAGGCGTTCATAAAATCGACCTTACCGGTGCGGGTTGCAAAGGGCATGGTGAGCATAGCCGTTCCGAACAAAATCATTATCAGGAAGCTGAGCGCCACCACTGCCGATGCGGGGAATTTGAATTTTCTTGATTTGTTTTTACTCATAAGCCAAAGCGCATAAAGTTATACAGGTTGAATTTATTTTATTATTTCGCCGTCAAACGATATGCACCCACGATATAATTGACATAGATTATAAATCTTTTCTCAAAAAAAATCAACCATATTTAGCCCGTGACAGCTTTTAAAGGGTTACGCCATATATTTGAAAAATATTCACAAATCACAACGGATTTACCAAGTATTTCCTTTCAGATTGTTGACAATTAACTTTAGTTAATGGTATAATAATGTTAATTTGAGAGATAAGTGTTATATTTTAACAGCGAGGTAACAAAAATGAAGAAGGAAAGAATTGAAGAAATTGCTGAAATACTTGACAAACGCGGTAAGATGACCTTGGAACAGCTTGAAAAGGAGTTCCCCAACGTTTCACAGATGACGCTGCGCCGTGACCTCTATAAGCTGGAAGAGGATAAGAGAATCATCAGGGTCCGCGGCGGCGCTATGTCCGTCAAGGAAGTCCAGAAGGTCTCGGGCGAGGCATACACTAAAAAGACTACCGTCAACACCGACGCTAAAATTGTAATCGCGCAGAAGGCGGCAACCCTTATCGACGAGGACAGCTGCATATTCTTAGACGGCGGTACTACCGCTATGTACCTTTCAAAGGAAATTCCCGACATTAAGTGCAACATCTTCACCAACGGTATCGCCGTTGCAATGGAGCTTGCACAGAAGAAGAACGTCAACATCACGATTGTTGGCGGTCAGCTTATGAAGGACAACCTCTCCACCGCTTCCCCTGCGGCAAAGGAATACTTCGCCTCCAGCAACTTTGAGCTTGCAATTGTTTCCGCAACGGCGTTCACGCCCGAAAACGGCTTCTCCTGCAATAACCAGGCGGAGAGCGAACTCCTTAAAATGGTATTCCAGAAGGCAAGACACGTATATATGATGCTCGACAGCTCCAAGATAGGTAAGATTAACCCCTACACCTTTGCTCATATCGGCGATATCGACGTACTCATAACCGACGATAAATTCCCCAGGGAATATAAGGCGCTTTTAGAGCAGGAAAACGTAGTTGTAATGTAAAACCCAAAATAAAATTTCCGCCTGCAGCCGACACGGCTGCAGGCGTTTTTTTACGCTTTATCAATTTTTATACCGCCGTCAACGTCCCGTCCGTCCGCTGAATCAACCCTTTCGGCGGGTTGCGCCACGGCCTTTGCGGCAACTAAATCCGATTCAGCCCGGCCTATTCGCCCGCAGAACGTATTTAGGACTGAGCTACTCTTCGCACAGATACTTTTCAACGAGCAGGGCGCATTGGTAAATCTTATCCGCACAGGGGCGGCGGCGGTAGTAATCGGGCGTACGCTCCTCAGGCGTTGAACCGTTATCCTTTGGCAGCGCGGCGCCGAGCAGCTCGGCACAAATTACCGAACCGTTGTTGTCCTTGAACTCCCCCGCCATCTTCTGTATAACGGCATATATCTCCCCTCGAAGCTTTAAATCCCCCGGCTCGCCTGAGCTCATCTTCATAGAGGCAAGCGTGGCCATAGCCGCAACCGCACCGCATGTCAGCCTCATTCTGCCCATGCCCCCGCCTAAGCCTTCGGCAAACTTCATAGCGGTAACGTTATCAAAGCCGAATAAATCGGCAAACGCCCCCACTACCGACTGGGAACAGTTATATCCCTGTAAAAACATCTCTCTGGCCCTATCCGCCCTGACGCCCATACTCATCACCTCGCCCATATTATATCACCGCAGACGAGGTTAATCAAGCAAACCGCCCCACTTTCAAAAATGACCATTGACAATATTTTTACGGCGTGATATAATGAGATTATCTATGAAAGGGGAAAGTGGAATGAGCGATTTAATTAAAGACGGTTTGGAAGAGCAGACCGCCCCGCCCGACAATGCGGTGTGCGAAAGCGCTGAACGTGAATTGCCCGAAGCGGAAGTCACCGCGAAGGATACCTCTGCAATTCAGAATACAGATGCAAGCGATTCAGAGACGAACGACGAAATATCCAGGGATATAACCACTTTTAACGATGAGTTTCTGGAAAATATTTCCGTAGAGAGCAACGTTGAAAAGGTTGTAAAACACACTAAGCTCCCTCAGGTAGTCGTCAAATACATAATGGGCATAGTCTATATCGTGTTAGGCAGCGTATGTGCGGCAATACCTAAACATATAGAGTCCGTTCTGCCCTATATAGTAGGCAGTATTTTGGGCGTATTTGCAATATTGCGTTTTATTTTCGCAATGATTGAAAAGGAGTACGAGCATACTCACTCCAACAAGACGGCGTCGTCCATTATTCTGCTGGGCGTCAGTATTATGATCATCATAGAACACGAATGGGCCCATTCGTTCATACCCACCGTATGGGGCGTCTGGGGTCTGTTCGAAGGTGCGCATGCCTTTAACCATGCCTTAGCCCGTATTGCAAAAAAGAGAAGGTTTTTCTTCTACCTGTTTAAAGGTATAGTTGAAGTCGTTGTCGCCTTCCTTTTGTTATACGAACCCCAACAGTTCGGCGAACTGCACATAATAGTATTCGGTATTTCGCTGATATTCGACGGTATAATAGTTATTCCACCCATACACAAATTTCTTACGAGAAGGTAAAAATGAAAGCTTCGAATTTAGATTTAATGCGCATTGCCGCAGCCTTTGACGGCGACTTTTCTCTGTCCGATTTTTCAATTGACGAGCTGGACGCACTTGCAGGCTATATAACCGAGGACGACGGTCCCGAAGATATCAAACAAAAATACTTTGAATTTTACGACGATATAAAAGACAGAGTCTTAAACAAACATAAATGGAGCGATTAAATCGCTCCATTTTTATTTTACGTCGTATTTATTACGCTCATACGGCGGTTGCATCACGCTTCAGCGTGGGTTTAATCAGTCTTTAACAGTGGACTTATCACGGCAAACGCCGTAAGTTTAGTCAGGCTTTAACAAGGGGTTTAATCAATGCCCGTTCGTCGGATTGACTACCGTGACGCCAAGCGCCTTATGGGGGTAGCGGATAAGCTCTTCGCCTTCACTTTTCTCCATTTCAACTGCACATATGCCGTAACTATCATACGTTGAGTAGTAATATCTGCCCGTCTTGGGGGAACAGCAGGAGGAGTAAATGCTCTTCTCCTGGCCATGCCCTACCTGACATATCCCCGAGGGTTGAGCTACGGTATTTAAGAGGTGGAAGAACTGAATAACCCCGTCCTCCTCGCCTTGAGTATATGTGGAATTTGCACAGGCGAAGGCAACCCTTACAAACCTGGAAGAGGACGACCAGTCCCCGGGCAGCCCCATGCCGCCCATACCGCGGCTGTAAGCCTCAAGCTCCACCCCGCCGCCAAAGCCGCTCTCCCTTTCGGCTGCCGTCACGTTGCGGTAGTTGTTTAAGTTGAACAGCTGAAAGTCAAACGGGGGATTGTTCGTCAGAACGCCTACGGGGTTATCATATATCTTTAACCCCTCTTTGACGCACTCCACGGTTATGCACCTTTCCCCGTCCGCAACCAGCCAGTGCAGCTGCGCCGTGGGCATGTCCTTATTAAACCGCTCCCCTGTAACGGCAACGCCGCTCAGCTCGTATATTACCCCGTCGACACTTGAACACTTGCACATAAGATAGGGTATCAATTCGTACTGTGCAATTTCCTTTTCGCTTTTGCCTGCCTCCGCATAGCAGGCGTTGCCCACGAAATTTAACCCTGCAATATACAGCCCTTTTTCATTCATTGCGTCATAGTACAGGGGGTAACCGTCCAAAACCATGGCCGTACCTATAAAGGCGAAATGCTCCTTTGTCAACCCGCAGCACTTAAAATCAAAGGGGAAGTTACGTGGCGTTATCACCACCTCTTCTCCGTAGCTGAAATCGTAATCAAGCGTTCTGCCGAAGTAAACGCCGCCCTTTTTAAAACTGATTGCCGTACACATATGTCCTCCCTATTATGTGTGATATTCGCAGTTATATTCTGCTCTGCATCTTTAAAATTCTCGAATAGAGCTTTGCCAGCTTCTGGGGCGACTGCTTCATCCCCGAACGTACCCAGGCGCACTCCAATGCAAACAGGTTTGCAACGAACAGCTCGTTATAAAAATAGCGCAGCTCGCTGGGGTCCTTTTCGGGGGCGAGCGTGTAGTACGCCTTTTTGTAACAGCTCAGAAGCAGCAAGTCCAGCTTCTGGTCTAAAAACAGCTTTATGTAATCGGCGTAGAGTTTAAAATTTTCCAAAGACGTCTCTATTATTTTATAACTCCTCAGATCGAGGGGACGGTCCTCTTCGATCTTAGCAACCGTACTTTCAAACACGGTTAGGATAAAGTCCTCAATCACGCTCTCCTTGCTGTCATAATTTCTGTAAAACCCCATTCTGCTCACACCCGAACGGGCTATTATCTCCGAAATAGTTATTTTCTCCAGCTGTTTTTCCTTCATCAGCACCATCAGGGCGTCCCTTATGCACTGTCTGACGAAAATATTCAGCTTATTCTTTCTCCTTTCCTGATACATTTTCACCCCTCCAATCACACTTGACTTTTTTACGTTGATTTGAATTTGCCTTTAAAAAAGGTTAGTGGTATGATATAAGACAATTGTACCACTTTATATAAAAAATTCAAGACAGTTTAGGAAATTTAAGGAGAAATAATGATTAAAATTATTACAGACGGCGCCTCTGATCTCAGCGAAGAGGCAGCAAAAGAGCTTGGGGTAAGGGTTATACCCATTAAGGTAAACTTCAGCGGAGAGGAATTTATCCCCGGAAAAAATTTGACTACAGCGGAATTTTATAATAAACTAAGTACGGCAAAGCAGCTGCCCACCACCTCGCTTATAAACGAAGTTGTATACACCGAGGTTATAGAAGAGGAACTTGCAAAGGGCAACGAGGTATTCGTAATGGCGCTTTCATCCCGCCTTTCGGGTTCGTATTCCGCATTGGAGAGGGCGGCAAACGCCATTAATTCGCCCCGCCTTGCCATCTGCGACACGCTTGCCGTGTCCTTCGCCCAACAGCTTCTGATAAAGGAAGCCTTAAAGATTATCGCAGGCGGCGCCACCTTGCAGCAGCTTAAAAGCGAGGTTGACTCACTCAGAGGCAAACTGCGCCTGCTGGCAGTCATAAACGATATAACCAACTTAGTTAAGGGCGGCAGACTTTCAGGCGCTGCGGGCTTTGCCGCATCCGTATTAAAGATTAAACCCGTCGTCACCCTTTCAGTCGGGGAGATAAAGGCGGTGGGCAAGTCGATGGGCGTAAGACAGGCGACCGAAACAATTATTAAAATGGTTAAGAACGTCGATACGGACAGGAGTATGTTCTATGCTCACTCCAACTGCCCCGAACGCCTTGCCACGTTTATGGCAACGGTAAGTGCAAAGACCGACGTTAAAACAACGGACGTCTCCCTGCTCGGCCCCGTAGTCGGAACACATGCGGGCCAAGGCTGCGTAGGGCTTGCCTATTTTGAAAAATAACGCTTAAATACAAAGGAAAAAACATGGTTAAAAACGCAAGCATAAGACTTTTATTTCAAACGGTGTACTGCGTACTCGCCTTTATCGGACTGATTGGAAGCTTAGGCTATTTTGAAGCAACGTTCAGGCCCAACTTTTACGTAATGTACACCAACCTGAGCAATTATGTATGTATGGGTTTTATGGCGTATTCGCTCGTTTTGACGGTTAAAAGGGCGCTGAGAAAAGAGGACGGCACGCAGAACGTTGCCCCCGCCTTCCGCTTTGCCTGCAACATAATGATACTTGTAACCTTCCTGGTCTACAACGGCATGCTTGCAAAGGACAAGACGGCAAGCGAATACTTCCTGTCACCCAGCAATATAACCATGCACCTCATCCTGCCCGTAATGTTTATCGCCGATTGGATACTATTTTACGATCACGGTAAAACCAAGTGGTATTATCCCCTTCTCTGCACGATAATGCCCGCCGTATATCTGGTATTCATCTTCGTTCGTGCGGCAATATTGCCCCATGACGGCGATGCCCTGATTTATCCCTACTTCTTTCTGAACGTGGAAAAAATAGGCGTAGGCGGGGTTATCGGCTGGATAGCCATACTCGTTGCCGTGTTCGTAGTAATCGGCTATATCTTCTGCCTTGCAGACAATGCAAAGCGGATAACGGCATACTTCAAGCAGAAAAAACAGGCTAAAAATTAATTATCGTCTTAATGCAAACACCCCGACCGAAATTCGGTCGGGGTGTTTATTTTTTTACTGATTAAAAGTCAATACTGAATTTACTGCCTTCGCCTATCTTACTCTTAACCGAGATATTCCATCCCGATTTGCGGCAGAGCTTTTTAACCACGGCAAGCCCCAGGCCAAAGCCCCCGTTCTTACCGCTGTGCGATTTATCCACCGTGAAAAAGCGGGAGAAAACTTTGTCCAGATTTTCCTCTGCAATGCCTATTCCCGTATCCTCGACGGTAAGTCCGCTATAGTTCAGGGTTACGGTTATCGAGCCGCCGTCCTTGTTGTACTTGATCGCATTCCTGACGAGGTTGCCGAAAATTTCGTTCAACCTTTCGTGGCGGGAACAAACTATAACCTTCTCCTCAATGTTTTCGATAATGGTTATATTACGCTTGTCCGCTTCGGGCTTTAGCGAGAGCAAAATCTCCTTTGCCAATGCGGAGAAATCCACCTCGTAGGAGGGCAAATCGTCGCTGTCAATTTCACTGTAATTGATTATGCAGGCTATAAGGTTGGTTAACCTTTCGCTCTGCGCAAGTATGGTACCGTACGCCACCTTTTGCTGTTCCTCGTTCATTCCGCCCGATTGAAGCAGCTCGGCATAGCCGTGAATGGAGGTCAACGGGGTGTTCATCTCGTGGGTTATGTTGGAGATAAATTCGTCTTTAGACGCCTTGGTCTTTTCCAAAAGCTCTTTCTCGTCACGTATCTCCCCCATCTGCCTCTCGATATTGCGGTTACGCTCGTTTAAAATTGCGGCAACCGACTCTAGCTCCGAATACTTGGTCGTAACCGAGCTGTTAGCAGCCGCCTCCGAGGCGAGCTTTTTGACAGGGCTTAAAATAAAGTGGGTTGCTACAAACGCAAGTATCATACAGAGTACTATCATAATCCCCGCAAAGCCCGCAAACTGCGGCAGAATACTTACGAATATACTCCAGTCCGAATCGGTAAATACCGCTATACGCACTAAAAAGCTGTCAAAGCTCTTGCAGTAGTACACCATGTTTTTACCCAGCGTGGAGCTTGAACGTACCGCAAACCCCTCGCCGTACAGTATGGCGTCCTTAATCTCCTGCCTGGAGGAATGGTCCTCCTCTATCTCCTGCGTTTCGCTGTCGGCAAGCACCTTGCCGTGAGCGTCCATAAACGTCACTCTCGCCCCGTTAAGCATAGCGGAAAAGGCCTCTGCCCCCTCGTTATCTAAGCCATATTCGGGGGTGTACGTATTCATATACACCTGAAGATAGTCCTTGCTGTTCTCTATTGAAGAGTGGTAGTAGACCTGCGTGGCGCCTATGCCGAATATCAACACGCCGAGCAGTGCAATGCCCAGCGATAAAAGCCAGATTCTCCACCTCATAGTTTATACCCCACTCCGAACACAGTCTCTATTTTTATGCCCAGCTTGCGCAGGCGCGCAACGTGGTTATCCAAAGTCCTCGTCTCGCCGATGTCGTAACCCCACACGTCACAAAGCAGCTTTTCCCTGGACAATACCTTGCCGGCATTCTCCATAAAGGCCTTTAACAGCTCATACTCCTTCCTCTTCAGCGCAGTGATTACGCCGTCGATCTCGCACTCCATAGTCTCGCAGTTGAGCTTTACGTTACCCACGCTCAAAACGCTGTCCCGCTGTTTTTTGCGCAGCCTTGCATTGACTCTGGCGGTCAGCTCCAGCACCGAAAAGGGTTTAGACACGTAGTCGTCCGCCCCCATATTCAGCCCGTTGACTTTATCCTCTTCCTTACCCATTGCAGACAGCATAATGCAGTCCACGTCGGGGCAGCTCTCCTTGACGTGCTTTAACGCCTGCAACCCGCTTCCGTCGGGCAGCATTATGTCGAGCAGTGCGACGTCGGGCAGCTCCTCCGTCAATGCGGTGAAGAACGATTTTAACGTCGGGAACGCCTTAACCGTCATACCGTTCATCTCCAAAGCGACTTTAACAAGCCCGCTGATGCTCTCGTCGTCCTCTAATATAAAAACCTTACCTTTCATACTTCCTCCTTCAGTTAACCCCCGACTATCCCGCAAATACGGCCATACACACCGTTCCTGCGGTAAGCAGGGCTAACCCTATCCACGCCTTAACCGATAATTTTTCCTTAAATACGATTACCGAGAATAAGACGGTTAAAAGTATACTCAACTTATCTATCGGCACCACTATGCTAACCTGCCCTGCGGCTATTGCATAATAGTAGCACAGCCAGCTTGCCCCGGTGGCAATGCCTGATAAAATTAAGAATATTACGTGCTTAAAATTAAGCTCTTTTACGTACTTCGTCTCCCTTTTGGCAAAGACTATTACCCAGGCAAGCACCAACACCACGCAGGTGCGGATGGCCGTGGCGAGGTTGGAATTAACCCCGTCTATCCCCACCTTTGCAAGTATGGACGTCGCGGCGGCGAATATTGCCGAGAGCAGGGCAAAGATTAACCAGGCAAATTTAGACTTTTTATCCCCCTCTTCACCCTTTTTAAAGTCTATCATCAAAAAGGTTCCGACGCCTATTGCGGCAAGGCAGATAAGCTTAACCCACCACCTGCCCCGCTCTTCGGGGAAGATGATTATTGCAAACAGTACGGATAGAATTACGCTCGATTTATCGACGGCTGCAACCTTGGACACCTCCCCGATCGACAGCGCTTTGAAATAGCAAATCCAGCTTGCACCCGTGGCCAGGCCTGATAAAATGAGAAATATCAGCGATTTAGGACTGATCTCCCCAATGCCCTTGTATGCACCCGTAATAAAGACTATTGCCCAGGCAAATATTAACACCACAAAGGTACGCACCGCCGTGGCCACGTTTGAGTTGGTGTTTTTAAGCCCTACCTTCGATAGAATTGCAGTCAACGCCGCAAACACCGAGGAGAGAATCGCCATAACTATCCACATAACCGAACCTCGGTCTAATTATACCACTTTACGGGCAATATGCAATAAATAATTATATAATTAATTAACCAAATCGTCCGTTGATATAGTCGTCGGTACGCTTATCTACGGGGGAGGAGAAGATTTTCTTGGTCTCGTCCATTTCAATCATCTCGCCGAGCAGAAAGTATGCCGTGTAGTCGGCTATACGGAAGGCCTGCTGCATATTGTGAGTAACCATTATTATGGTCATATCCTTCTTCAATTCCATGCACAGCTCCTCAATCTTACCCGTGGAGATGGGGTCCAGGGCGCTGGTGGGTTCGTCCATCAGAAGTATCTGCGGCTGAACGGCAAGCGCACGGGCAATGCAAAGCCTCTGCTGCTGTCCGCCCGAAAGGCCGAGGGCGGATTTATTTAACCTGTCCTTGACTTCATCCCACATTGCCGCACCCTTGAGCGAGTGTTCGACGATTGCGTCCAGCTCGTCCTTCTTTCTTATTCCGAACGTCCTGGGGCCGTATGCGACGTTGTCATACACGCTCATAGCAAGGGGGTTAGGGCGCTGGAACACCATGCCCACGTTCTTTCTCAGGCGGGGCAGATCACATTTTTTATCGTAGATATTTGTGTTGCCCACCTTAATCTCACCCGTTATCCTGCACCCTTCAACCAGGTCGTTCATACGGTTTAAGGACTTAATCAGCGTTGACTTACCGCACCCCGAAGGCCCGATCAGCGCCGTCAGCTTTTTGACGGGGAAGTCCATATATATACTCCTCAACGCATGAAAGCTGCCGTAATATAAGTTCATCTCCTTGATTGAAACGGCTATATCACCCGTTATTTCAAAATTTTCAATTGGCTTCATTTTTACACCTCTTTGCCTTTATCCTGCCATATATGCGGCGAATAACGCCCTTTTTACCTATCGACTTGTTGTGGAAAGCAGTCTCTACCAACAACACTAAAAGGTTTAATAATATTACAAACACGATCAGCACCGCACCCGTTGCATAGCACTTGTCTGCGTCGAATCCCTCCGACATAAAGTAGTACATAAGTACGGCAAACGTGGAGCCGGGTGAAGTCAACCCCTTGGGCATACGTATAAACGAACCCGCCGTGAATATGAGCGCCGCACTCTCGCCCACTATTCTGCCTATCGAAAGGATGACGGAGGTTATTATACCTGCAAGCGCCTGGGGCAGAACTACCACGAAAATGGTCTTAACCTTACCTGCACCCAAGGCATAGCTCGCCTCTCTCATACTGTCGGGTACTTCGGAAAGGCTCTGCTCTGTACTTCTTATAATGGTGGGTAAAATCATAAGCACCATCGTAAACGAACCGCCAAGCAGGCTATAGCCCATACCCATATATGTACCGAAGAAGATTGCACCGAAGATACCGAAGATTATGGACGGCACACCCGATAAGGTATCGGTAAACAGCCTTATGATTTTAACAAACCAACTGCCCTTTTTGGCGTATTCGTTGAGGTATATTGCCGCACCTATGCCGAGCGGAAGGGCGATTGCAAGGGAGACTAAAATAATCAGTCCCGTTGAGACAAAGGCGGGGGCCAAGGTTACGTTTGCGTTGGTACTCTGCCCGAACATGAAGTCTGCCGTCAGGTGCGGAAGTCCGTTAACCAACACGAATACGATTATAAACACAAGCACTACCGCAACCAGAGCGGCCACAACGTAGGAGAGTATCCACAATATATCCTGCACGCTTCCGCCCTTTCTGAACTTGAGCTGGTTTTTATTCTCGTTGCCCTCCTTCATCTTTCGCGTGAAGAATTTATTGCCCGAAGTGGCGTCGTTACGCTTAACCACCCAAAGACAGACGTTGATAATAAGTATAAATAAAAGCAGTATAAATCCCGTTGCAACAAGGGCGTTTCTCTGCAGGCCCTGCGACTCGCCAAACCCCGATACTATGTTGGAGGTCAACGACCTTACGGGCAGGAAGAAGCTGTAGGGGTAGTTAACCGAACCGCCCAGAAGAAGCTGCACTGCCATAGTCTCGCCAATGGCTCTGCCTATACCTAAGATTACGGCTGCAATTATACCGTTTTTTGCAGCGGGTACGCACGTTTTCCACACCGCCTGGTTTTTGGTACACCCTAACGCCAACGCGCCTTCATAGTAGTGCATAGGCACGTTCTCCAAGCTGTTCTTTGTAACCGAAGTCACGGTGGGTAAAATCATGATGCTGAGTACTAACCCTGCAAGCAGTATGCCCGAAGAGGATATTACCCCGAACATACCCTGTAAAAGGGGGTCAAGCAGCTCCAGTCCGAAGAAGCCGTACACCAGCGAGGGAATACCTGCAAGCAGATTGATAATCTGGGTGTAGATCTTCTTAAGCCATTTGGGGCAGTAATATACGATAAATACCGCAGTAAATACCGCAAGCGTTCCGCCTAAGCCTATCGAAAACAAGGTTAGCACAAGGCTGGTCAATATCATCGGGAATATGCCGAATTGACTGTTCGCCATGTTTTCGTGGTCTACCTGCCAGACGTCCGTGAAGATGAATTTTAAAAAACCTATCTCCTGAAAGGCGGGAATACTCTCGATTAACACAAATATTATTATTGCTAAAACGGCTAAAATGGAAAATGCCGCAAAGGCAATAAAGATTGCCCTTGCGATGT
>JBJFAG010000130.1:0-3503 GCA_051887795.1 Candidatus Coproplasma sp.
AGTAAATCACTGTTATTTTAACACTATTTACCATTAATTTCAAGTGGTAAATATAATAATTACATTGGCATAACCGTCATTTGTTTGCACTATCTCATATTACAATGAAAATGTAACTCCTATCACGGCAGAAAAAAGTAAAAATACTTGTAACGTTTTACAGACATTAAACAGGCTCCCCCCGAAAGTATTCGGGGGAGCCTGTTTATTTAGCCGTATGATTACAAAACCTATTTAATTGTTCGCCTGTTCCCACCAAAGTATGGGGTAACCTGCTCCGCTTAACACCCAGACGGCGTCCTCGCCACCGCCTGCAACGTATGATACAAAGCCTTCAATCTCACTACCCTTCAGCGCTTCGGCGGACAGGGGTGCATTGGAGTATATAGTATCTGATTCTACGTTATCTGCCTGGCCTGCATTCTCCTCGCCATACCAGTAGATATATCCGATAAATCCATCAGGGACAGTTTGGGAGGAATGGGCGGTCTGATCGAAATAGCAGTACCTTACGGTATTTGTACTCTGCATATTATAGCCGACAACCCCGCCCGTCAGGTAGTTTGCCGCCGCACTCAGAGGGTTATCGGCAAGGTCAATGTTTACCTCTCCGACATTATAGCAGCGTTCGATAGCAATGCTAAGGTCCTCAATCAATCCCGTATAATATTCATGGCTCTGCAACACGCCCAGAACGCCGCCTGCAATTATAGAGCTGTCCGAGGTTACGGTTATATCGCCCTGGTGATAGGAGTTTTTAAGCGTACCTGTTATGCCGCCTGCAATACCGCCGACGTAGTGAGTATTCGCACCGCTCACCGTTATTTCGCCTTTCGACACACAATTGGAGACGTTGAAATTACCTGCACCTATAATACCGCCTACCCAGCATGCCACTATATTATAAGAGCCGTATTCGCCCTGCCTGAGTATTGAGAGCGCAGTTAAGTCACCTGTATTGAGGCAGTTTTTTACTTCGGGTAAGACAGCCCCGCTCGTGTAACTTCTTGCAACAATACCGCCCAAGTCACAAATAACGTCACCCGTGGTATACAGATTGCCATAGTTGCTGCACTGCGAAACCTCTGCATCCTCCCTATTAAGGCAGCCTATTATACCGCCTAAACCGCCAACGCCCTTCAGATCGGCATTGTTGGTTAAATCAAAGAAAACCGAACCGTTTGCACTACCTACTATACCGCCGCTTTGAATATTTCTGTTTACCGTACTTGCGGAATCTGTACGCGACATGTTCAGCTTCATATTATTGGTTGTATGGGAGATTTCTCCGCTTGAACTGCCCACTATACCTGCATAGCACGGCCATTGATAGGTAGAGTTAGTGCCTGGCAACCTCTCCACAGCTGAAACGTTCATAACCCCGAAGCTTTCGCAACCCGTTATGGTATTATTGGAATAACCTGCAATACCGCCGACGTAGGCAGTGTAACCGCTAATCGTAAGCTCTGCATTGACAGTACAATTTTCGATACGTGCGTCCGCATATCCGACGAGTACGCCGAGATTGTGCGTATCATTACTGTTGACGAGCTTGACGTTATCGAGATTGAGGTTGTAAATTCCCGCCTCTTCACCGCCTGAAACGTAGGAGAAGAAGCCGACGTTAGTCAGCTTTTTATTACTTTCCGTCTCGGTAGAGATGGTGCAATTGCTTATGGTATGATTTTTACCGTCGAATATTCCCGCAAATTGCCTGCCGCCCGCAACGGGGTACCATACGTCACCGCCCAGATCAATATCAGCAGTAAGAACAAAGTATTTCCCTGCATGCCCGTCTATCGCATCGCCCGCGAAGGTATTGAATGATAAAAGGTCCTCCTTGGTTGCAATGACGAAAGGGTCATCCTCTGTCCCTTTACCGCTTAACGAGGATTTACTACATCCCGATATACAGCCTATTGCAGACGCTAAAAGCACCGCAAAGGCCGTAAGGCATGTGACAAACAGCAGTTTTTTAGTCTTGTATTTCATTGGTATTCTCCAAAATAGTATTTTTCCTCTTCTTACGCCTTACTAAAAGCACCGTGACAACTACCGTTGCACAGATAATAAGAGCTATTCCGACTGCAACTAACGCAATGTAGTTGTACGCTTCCGCGGGGAGATCGGTGATATCAAAGGTATATTCGTCGTCGACGACAAATTCGATATCCTCATTCACAACTACACAGTTTAAAGGCACAACCAGCAATCCACCTTCAAAGGCGTTGGCGACACCGACGGACTCCAGATAAGTGGATACACCGGAAGCGGAGACTGTTGCAGGGCTTGAACCGCTTATCGCCTTATAAACCGTATTGCTGGTTACCGCAATGGTTATCTTACCGTTGCCTGAATCGTTCTGCAGGAAGCCTATCACCTGACCCGTGCCGCAGTTGATTACTGCCGAGTAGTAACATACGCCGTTTAACGTATAGCCGTTGCCCTTATCTATTGTTAACGTAGAATCGCCTGTTGATGAGGTGTTGGCGTCGCTTCCGTTATGCAGATATCCTACAACCGAGCCGCTGCCTGCATTTTCAACCGAGTTGTACGACCAGCCTGTAGTACCGCTTACGCTGCCGCTGTTGGTACAGTTGATCAATACGGCACAGGATACGCCGGCAATACCGCCGAGGAAGGTGTAACCCTTGACGCCGTTGTCGTACGCACTGGATTTACTATTTGTTCCGCTTACGCTTGCTTTGTTGGTACAGCTGTAAATAATACCGTTGTTTACACTGCCGACTATACCGCCGTGAGAGACGCATCTGCCGGCAGCACCCGTAACGCTTACGCCCGATTCGACGGTACAACCTTCAACCCTTGCACCGTTGATAAACATATAGCCGACTATACCGCCAACGTGGGTGTCGAGCGTCGCCTGTCCTGACACTTCACCGGAAACTACAGTGCAGTTGATGATGCTGCCCGAATTTATACCTGCAATGGCGCCGTAATGGCCACCGCCCTTTGAACCCGTTGACCTGGTAGATTTACCGTCAATTTTGACAGGTGCAACACGAAGATTTTGGACGACGCCGCCCGCAGCTATATAGCCAAAAAGGCCGACGTAGGTATCCGTATAGGTCTGGTTTGAAGCCGTTATTGTATAACCGCTTATGGTATGTCCGTCACCGTCAAAGATTCCTGCAAATCTGCGGTTCTGGGCTGCGGTCGCCGTTGAATAGTAAGTGCTGTTATTGTTATTACCGATAGGCGTCCACTCGCCCACGCCTGTAATATCATTGACAAGCTTAAAGTATACACCGCTGTAATTATTGCCGTTGTTAACCTTAACGGCCAGGTCTTTGAGCTGTACAAGGTTATATATAAGGTAGGGACTGTCTTGCGTACCGCTGCCAAACAACTCAACGTAAGTATTCCATAAAGCGTATAAGCTGACGTTAATCACCCCGTCGCATAAATCACCGAGGTCGCCCACTTTACCGCTTTCAAGCTTGCTGCCGCTATTGAAGTCAGAGGTGAGATACCAACCGCTA
>JBJFAG010000131.1:0-3222 GCA_051887795.1 Candidatus Coproplasma sp.
TCGACAAGGCGATAGAGATAGGCAAACGCGCCACGCAGTACGGAATGAAGCTGTTAGTCAACTTCCATTATTCCGACTTCTGGGCAGACCCCTCTAAACAGATGGTGCCCAAGGCTTGGGAGGGAATGGATATCGAAACCAAGAGACTGGCGCTGTACGAATACACCCGTGACTGTCTGCAGAAGTTAAAGGACGCAGGCGTCGACGTAGGCATGGTGCAGATAGGTAACGAAACAAACGGTAAGATGTGCGGCGAAAAGATATGGATGAACATCTACTATCTTATGCAGCAGGGTTCCAAGGCCATAAGGGAAGTGTTCCCCAAGGCTTTGGTTGCAGTACACTTTGCTAACCCCGAAAAGGTTTCCAACTACGAAGATTACGCAAGTAAGCTCAACTATTATAAATTGGACTACGACGTGTTCGCATCGTCCTATTACCCCTATTGGCACGGCACGCTTGAAAATCTTTCAAACGTATTGTCGAACATAGCCACAACGTACAATAAAAAGGTTATGGTAATGGAGACGTCGTACGCCTACACGGGCGAGGACACCGACTTTAACGGCAACACGATTGGCGACGGCAGTGTGGTTACAAAGGACTACCCCTACACCGTGCAGGGCCAGGCTAACTCCGTACGCAACATAATAGATACCATTGCACACACCAAAAACGGCATAGGCGTCGTTTATTGGGAAGGTACGTGGATTTCAGTCGGTACTAATTCGTGGGAGGAGAACAGTGCGAAGTGGGAGAAGTACGGCAGCGGCTGGGCTTCCAGCTATGCAGCGTCATACGACCCCGACGACGCAGGTAAGTACTACGGCGGCTGCGCAGTGGACAACCAGGCGTTCTTCGATGCGGAGGGTAAGCCTCTGGAGTCGTTGAGAGTATTCAACCTCGTAAGGTTCGGCAACGAAGTAGAGATTAAAGCCGACGCCGTAGAGGACGTAAACTTAATAGTCGACTTAAACGGTACGATAGTTCTTCCCTCAAAAGTCAATGCGATAATGACCGACGACAGCAAGCAGGAGATTGACGTAACCTGGAACGTCACTCAGGCACAGCTTGACGAAATGTATTCCGGCGGCGTTGCTAAGTATGAGGTTACAGGTACCGCAGGCGGAATGACTGCAAAGTGTTATATCTCAATGGTGGAATACAACTTCCTGACCAATTACAGCTTCGAGGACGGCGACACGGGCTGGACTATAACCCCTAAAGGCACTATGGACGAGCTGTATGTAGAGGATAAGGCAACCGACAGTTTAACGGGTACAAAGCACGTTCATTTCTGGAGCGCTGCTTCCAACTCGGTAGAGTTCACCGTTGAACAGGAGGTTAAATCACTTCCCACAGGCAAGTATAAGTTCACCGTATCCATAATGGGCGGTGACTGCGGAACGACCGAAATCTTCTCCTACGTAAAGATAGACGGGCTGGTAGTAAGCACTAAGACGCTGACTATCACAAGCTACGGCAATTGGGACACGCAGGTAATAAGCGGAATTGACTATACCGCAGGCCAGACTATAGTCGTAGGCGTATACGTCAAGTGTGCAGGTTCAGGCAACGGCGCATGGGGTAAGATAGACGACGCTCTGTTAAATTCCGAAAGCTGATTAACTAAAATAATCGATAAATTAAATGGTGCGGAGGTTAACTGCCTCCGCACTTTTTCGGTCGTTTAGCAAATAAAAACAATCTTGATAAAAATGTGAAAATTATATAAAATTTTTTAAAAAACACTATTGACAAGCAATAATTAGCGTGTTAAAATCAATTAGGAGGGTGAAAAATCGTTTCGTTTTGTCACGCAAAAAATTGTAACAAAATGTAGATTTTTGACAATATTTTTCAAAAAGCGCCACGTGGCGCTTTGCGGTTTACTGCGTAAACCGCAACTGTATTTATCGGTAACAAACCGCGAAAAGCGGTCTGATAACAAATTAAAAAAATATTTTTTTGGAGGAAAAAAATGACAAAGAAGAGTAGGATCATGGCCGGCGTAGTTGCGTTGGCAATGACGATGGGCGTAGGCTTTTCGTTCGTAGGTTGTAGCTCAAAGCCTGATTACAAGATTTGGGTTGCAGAAGCAGCAGTTGACCTCACCAAGAAACAGATTGAGGATTTCAACAAGAACAACACCGACGGCATCAAGATCAATGCTGCAGTTGAAGCAGTAGGCGAAGGCGAAGCGGCTACACAGATGGTAACCGACGTAGAAGCAGGTGCAGACCTCTATTGTTTCGCACAGGACCAGTTCGCAAGACTTGTTCAGGCAGGCGCACTTTCCCAGCTCGGCACGAACGCTGCAAACATGGTAAAGACTAACAACGACGCAGGTAGCGTTTCTGCAGTTACCAGCGGTGAAACCATTTACGCTTATCCCCTTACGTCAGATAACGGCTACTTCATGTACTATGATAAGAGCGTTATAACCGACGAAAGCCACTTAACCAGCCTTGAAGCACTCATCAAAGACTGCGAAGATGCAGACAAGATGTTCTCCTTTGAGCTTGGCAATTCAGCTTGGTACGCAGCTTCCTTCTTCTTCGCAACGGGCTGTAAGTCCGAATGGGAGACCAACGACGACGGCGATTTCATCGAAGTTAACGATACGTTCAATTCCCAGAGCGGTCTTATCTCTGCAAAGGGTATGTACAAGCTCGTAAGCTCTAAGTGTTATAACGACTCTTCCGCATCTAACGTATTCTCAGCTGCAATTCCTTCAGCTATACTCGTTTCCGGTACTTGGGCATACAACGATATATTAGACCAGCTCGGCGATAACCTCGGCGTTGCTGAACTTCCTTCATTCGAAGTTGACGGAACGAAATATCACCTCGGTTCATACAGTGGTTGCAAGCTTATGGGCGTTAAGCCTCAGACCGATCCTGAAAGGTCCGCTGCATTACATAAGCTCGCTCAGTACTTAACCGGCGAAGCAGCTCAGACCGAAAGGTTCAACGAACTCGCTTGGGGTCCTTCAAACCTCAACGCTCAGAAGGATGAGGCAGTTCAGGCTAACCCTGCACTCGCAGCACTCCTTAAGCAGAACTCATACGCAACTCCTCAGGGCCAGATCCACGGTTCATGGTGGGATATCGGTAAGACGATAGCTGCCGGCATCAAGGATACAGACGGTTCAGAAGCTGCTTTACAGGGCGTTCTTGATACCTACAAGGCATCAATCGAAGCATTGTTCAAGATGTCTGA
>JBJFAG010000131.1:3322-14738 GCA_051887795.1 Candidatus Coproplasma sp.
TTGGGTTGGAGTCAAAGAAATTTGGCTCCAACCTCTTTTAATTGAAGGAGAAATTTATGACTAAGTATTCAGATTTAGAATATCTAAGACTTTCTAAAATTCGTAGACTTCTCTATAAAATTGCCTGCTTCTTTGTGGGGATACCCGGCTGGTTTGTCAATCTCGGCAAAAAGATTGGTAATTTCTTTAAAAATTTTGCCATAAAAGTCAAGGACAATTTTGTAGATATATATAAAACCTTTAAAGAGGGTGACTATAAAACCCGTCTTTCATTCGTCATAATGGGCTTCGGCAGCATTGCCCGCAAACAATACCTGCGCGGCATAATGTTCCTGCTGTTTGAAATTATATTCATAGTCTATATGGCGCTTTGGGGCGGTTATTGGATGTCTATGTTGGGCAGCCTCGGGCATCAGGGTGCAGAAAAGATTTACGACGACTTTCTTGATACCTGGGTAACCATTTACCACGACGACTCGTTCAAAATTCTCTTATACGGAATTTTGACTATCTTCTTTATAATTGCCTTTATCTACACCTGGCGCTTAAACATAAAGCAGAACAGGATTTCACAGGAGATCTTAAAGAGCGGTAAACCGTTGAAGAGCAGTAAGGACGACCTTCGTTCGTTAATCGACGATCAGTTCCACAAGACGCTGCTCGCCCTGCCTATGACGGGTATTATGGTGTTCACCGTTATGCCTATGGTCTTTATGATACTTGTTGCGTTCACCAACTACAGCGGTACAAACGACGGACGTAACAACCTGTTCAGCTGGGTAGGGTTGGAGAACTTTAACCAGATGCTCGGCTGGTCCTCGAGCGGAGTCAGCTACGCCGCAACCTTTGGCGAAGTTCTGGCATGGACGTTGATATGGGCATTCTTTGCCACCTTTACAAACTATTTCTTAGGCATGTTGGTCGCAATGATGATCAATAAAAAGGGAATATATCTTAAGAAGGTCTGGCGTACGATACTCATAGTTACCATAGCCGTACCTCAGTTCATATCCTTATTGTACGTTTCAAAGATGTTTGCGGCAGACGGTATAATCAACGGTACGCTGCTAAGTCTGGGCTGGATTGACTCTGCGCATCTGCTGCCGTTCTGGACGGACGGAACGTGGGCAAGGATAACGGTTATTATTATTAACATCTGGATAGGTATTCCATACCTGATGCTTATTGCAACCGGTATACTTATGAATATCCCCCAGGATTTATACGAATCCGCAAGAATAGACGGTGCAAACGCCTTCCAGCAGTATACAAAGATTACCTTGCCTTATATGCTGTTCGTAACGGGCCCTTATCTTCTTACGAGCTTCATATCCAACATGAATAACTTCAACGTCATCTACCTTCTGACGGGTGGCGCACCTACCAATGCCAGCGCAATATCGCCCGGCGGTACGCTCGGCTATACCGACTTGTTGGTAACCTGGCTGTTCAAGATTGCAGTTAACGACAGTAAGTACTATATGGCTTCAGTCATCGGTATACTCGTGTTTGCAGTTGTTGCGGTAATTTCGCTTATCGTCTACAACCTGTTACCTTCAACAAGAAACGAGGAGGATTTCCAATAATGAGTGAAATTAATCAGGTAGAAACTCCCGAAGTAGTTCAGAATGAAAATTCAGAAGTAGTTCAGAATGAAAATTCAGAAGTAGTTCAGAATGAAAGTTCAGAAGTAGTTCAGAATGAAAGTTCAGAAGTAGTTCAGAATGAAAGTTCAGAGGTTAACACCAAACGTGCAAAAAGGCACATGGGTATAAAGGCCTCAAGGGCAATAAGCAACACGATAATCTATATCATTCTCGTTATCATGAGCGTGGTCTGGCTTATACCCTTCGTGTGTATCGTATTGCAGTCCTTCAGGGTTGAATCAACCCACATGGTCGGCTACATATTTCCTCAGCAGTGGGGGTTTGATAACTATATTAAACTTGCCGATACCGATTTCTTCAGATGGTACCTCAACACGTTTATCATAGCTATATTCTCTGCTGTATTGCAGACGGTAATAGTACTCTGCATGAGCTATACGCTCTCCCGTTTCAGGTTTAAGGGCAGAAAGGGCTTAATGCGTTTCATGCTAATAATCGGTATGTTCCCCGGTATGCTTACGATGATTATTCTTTATCGTATACTTTCCGATATGGGACTTACTCAGGATAACGCAGTGCCCGGTTTGATTCTCGTATACGTAGCGTCCTCAGGTATGGGTTACTACATATCAAAGGGCTTCTTCGATACCATTCCCAAATCGCTTGACGAAGCGGCAAGGATTGACGGTGCAACCCGTCTGCAGATACTCTTCAAGGTTATCCTGCCCCTTGCAAAACCTATTGTAATCTACACAGTCTTAACGGCGTTTATGGCACCTTGGGCGGACTTCGTGTTTGCAAGATACGTTTCAATGAATACCTCTGCGGGTATGAACGTAGCCGTCGGACTTTACAGCTGGTTAAATAAGGACCAGATACACGGTAAATACACAATGTTCTGCGCAGGCGGCGTTCTCGTCGCAATCCCCGTAACCTTACTGTTCATGCTCTTGCAGAAGTATTACGTTTCGGGCGTTACCGGCGGTGCCGTTAAGGGTTAAGCCTACTTTAAGGAGTTTAATAATATGGCAACAGTTAAATTAACCAACGTTAAAAAGATTTACGATAAAAATGTAGTGGCAGTGCAGGATTTCAATCTTGAAATTGCCGATAAAGAATTTGTTGTTTTCGTAGGACCTTCGGGCTGCGGTAAATCCACCACGCTCCGTATGATTGCCGGTCTTGAGGATATAAGCGAAGGCACGGTTGAAATTGACGGCGAGGTCGTTAACGACTTACAGCCCAAGGACAGGGATATTGCAATGGTTTTCCAGAACTACGCACTCTATCCCCATATGACCGTTTACGATAACATAGCATTCTCGCTTCGCCTCAGAAAGACGCCTGAAGATATCGTCTATGAAAAGGTTACAAACGCCGCAGAAATTCTCGGCATAACCGATTACCTTCTCCGTAAACCCAAGGCACTCTCAGGCGGTCAGCGCCAGCGTGTTGCAATAGGAAGAGCAATGGTCAGGGATTCAAAGGTATTCCTGATGGACGAACCCCTGTCCAACCTCGACGCTAAGCTCAGAAACCAGATGAGAGCGGAGATCATTCAGTTAAGACAGAAGATTAACACCACCTTCATATACGTAACTCACGACCAGACCGAGGCTATGACGCTCGGTGACAGAATAGTTATCATGAAGGACGGCTATATTCAGCAAGTCGGCACTCCTACCGAAGTGTTCGAAATGCCCAAGAACCTGTTTGTTGCAGAGTTCATAGGCGCACCTAAGATGAATATACTCGACGCTAAGATTGAAGTTGAAGGTGACAATTACTTTGTTTCAGTGCTTGGGGCAAGGATTCCCGTCGAAGGGCGTAAGGCTGATTTGCTTAAGCAAAACGGCGTAACCGCTTGCGACATCAAGCTCGGCTTCCGCCCTGAACACGTTACGCTTACGGGCGAAAAGACAGAATCCTCGATTGCCTGCACGTTGTTAGTAAACGAAATGATGGGCAGTGAGTTCCACTTACATATTGTAACCGAGGAAGGTCTTAAGCTGATAGCAAGGATTCCTACGCTCAACCTCACCGCTGAACAGAGAAGCGGACTTGTTGCAGGCGCTAAGTTCTACTTCACCTGCCATTCAAGGGCAATGCACTTCTTCGATGCCGAAACTCAGGAGAACTTAATCGACATGTATCCTGCCTTACCCGGCCAGAAACCTGTTGAAGAAGCAGAGGCTGAAGCGGTTGCTTCCAAAGAAGAGGCAGAAGAGTAAAGTCTGATAATTAACTTATTCCTTATAAATAAAAAAATCGCCATGGCAATTATTGCCATGGCGATTTTTTTAATGCGGTAGAAAAAAAAGAAAAAAGAACGTCGCCGTACGGCTGTACGGCGACGATAAATTTTTAAAGAGTTATTTTATTACAACGCTGGTCTGCGCACCGAGGGTAAGAGTGGTACCGTTTAATTTTGCACCGTTCAGACCCGCAGTGGCACGGATTACCGTGAAATTAATATTAGTAACGGTGGATAAATCGACGGTAATTTCTTCAGTTGTAGTGTTGTGCAAAACTGCAACTGTGCTGCCGTTTAAGGTAGAAGTAAATCCGCCGAGCTTAGTATCGGTAAAACTCAACGCCTTGTATTCGCCGCGAGCAATTTCGGGGTTGGCGTTCCTTATCATTATAAGCTTTTTGTAGTGGGTGTACAGGCTATCGTTTTTACCGATCTGCTCTTTTACAGTGCCGTTTGTCTGGCTGGATTCGGGGTAGGTTGAACCGACGGGGTTTTTAACAGTGTCATCGTCTCCCCAAAGCATAGCCAATCTTCTGTTGGCGTCGGTGCTGGCGCTTCCCCTTGAACCCTTCATGCCAATCTCCTCGCCATAGTAGATAAACGGCGAACCGCAGGAGAGAAGGAGCAGGTTAGCGGCAACGTAGGCCTGTCCGCTCGATACGGTTAAAAATCCTGCCGCCCTGTCATTGTCGTGGTTGGCGATAAAGGGGATAATCATACCGTCGTCGTTTAAGGATTTAACCTTATTAACGTAGCTTTCGACGTATGCGGTGTACTTGTTAACGTCCTTGGCCTTTGCAACGGAGGCAATCTGCCCGGTTGACTGCGAGGTGGTAAAGTTAAAGCAGTTGGTAGCGGGTGCATATACATCGGTTATGGCGTCACCTGCCCAGACTTCGGCAACGGTGTATACGTCGCTCTTAACCTTCTTTAATTCGTCGACGTACCATTTCCAGAATTGGGCCGACTTCGTGTCCTCTTTATAATAGATGTACATTGCCGCATCGAAGCGGAACCCGTCAACGCCCAAGTCAAGGTAGTATTTGGCCACGTTCAGCATCTCTTCCCTGACGGCCTCGTTGTCGTAGTTGAGTTCGGGCATACCGCCTTCGAAGTTACATTCATAGTAGACGTTGGTACCGGCAAGGCTACTAAAGCTTCTGCCCGCAGGTGCAGACTCTCCCGCCAGATAGTAGGAGTAGTAGTCGTAGTAGGGGCTTTCGGTATCGCCCATCTTATGCGCCTGAGTGAAACTTGCAAACATAGCGTTATTCGTACTCGTATGGTTAATCGGCAAGTCTAAAATCAGCTTAACGTTTCTCTCGTCGCACAGAGCAATAAGCTCTTTCAAGTCATCTTCCGTACCGAATTGGGGGTCTACCTTATAGTAGTTGGTGACGTTGTATTTATGGTAGGAGGGCGAAGAGAATATAGGCGTAAGCCAGATGCCCTCAACGCCTAAGCTCAGTCCCGAGTTAGGGTCGCCGTCGTTTAAGTAATCGAAGCGGTTGATAATACCCCTCAGATCGCCTATTCCGTCGCCGTCCGAATCGGAGAAAGAACCGACGAATATCTCATAAAAAACCCTGTTGTTGTCATCGGTTACGTAAGTCGTCGTCAGGTTCTCGTCTTTGATATAAAGCTCGCCGTTCGAGCTCTTAGCCGAGCAACCCGCAAACGCTAAACAGCAAGCAGACAGAACGCACAATAATGCTCTTTTTTTCATTAAAACCCCTTTCCTTATTATATAATTTATATTAAGATTATTTTAGCAGAATGTATATATTTTGTCAAGGTTGAATTTAATTATACAGTCGCTTGTTTTTATTTATGGATATTGACAAACAGTCAACTTCAAGGTATAATTTATATGTGATACGGGGCCAATTTAATACCGAGAGGTTAATTAATGACGGAAGAGGTAATTGCCCGCAGAAAGAACGTGGGTTGGCGGTATATATTATTGATAGTACTTGGCGTTATATTAATAATTTTAAGCGCTATATTTATCAAGGGTTACAGTAAATTTATTTATATTGCTGTAAGTGTAGCAGTTATTGTGTTCGGAACAGTAATCCACATTAAATTTAAAAGGACGCCATTGGTTATTATCACCCGCAGAGATGACGAGCTGATTTGTCCGAATAAAACTTTTAAAATATCGGAAGTTACTAACGTTATTGCCCGTCGGGCTCATTATAAGGGGATTGATTACAGTTGGGGCAGAATAGTGATAACCGTTAACGGTACCGACATAATATACAATTACGTTGAGAACGTAGAAGCCGTACAAAGACGAATTACAGAGCTGATGCTCGCAAATAAAAATTCTTAAATAAGCCTGTAAATAAAAAGATTAAAAATATGAAAAAGGTGTAATTATGCAAGATTTATTAAAAAAGGCGGAAGAGCTGACAGCATATGCGGAGGAGTTCCTCGAACTCGACCCGTATAATGCAAACTACGTTAAAAACCGTGTGCTTGAAATCCTGCAAAACTGCGAGGGGGAGGAGCTATCGGAGGAAGAGGCAGACGAGGTGTATGGCGCGTTGTCGCTTATGCCTAGCGAAGTAAACGCTAAATTTCAAAGCCTGTTAAAGCAGGGCGGAAAGGCTGCCACCGACTGGTTTTATAACTATTGCGTACATAACGACTACGTTAAAAAGGCAAAGCTGGACAATAATCCCCGCTTTGAAAGCGCAGGACTTATCGTCACCATAAATAAGGCCAAGCCCGAATTTAGGGACCCTAAAAAGGCAAAGGCGGGCAACTCGGTAGACGGGGGATTTGCAAAGTGCGTAATCTGCCGCGAAAACGAGGGGTACGGCGCGAGGAACAAAAGGACGTTGAGAACGGTTGACTTAACGCTTGGCGGGCAGTCCTGGTTCTGGCAGTACTCGCCCTACGGCTACTTCCACGAGCATGGTATAGCCGTCAATTGCGAGCATATACCCATGCATATAGACGAGGGAACATTCACCCGTTTAATGGACTTTGTCGATATGTTCCCCCACTATTTTATCGGCTGTAATGCCGCTCTGCCCAGAATAGGAGGCAGTGTATTAGCCCACGACCACTACCAGGGCGGCGGCGAAATTCTGCCCATGCATAAGGCCAAAGCGGCCTATACGTTAAAGCACGCCAAATATCCCGACGCCATAATTGAAGTTGTCGATTGGCCCGGTACGGTTGTCAGGGTTTGCTCCCATAGCCGCAGGGATATAGTTGAGTTATGCGAGGAAATACGCAAGGCCTGGGTGGACTTTAACAATCCCGAACTCGGAATAATTGCCGAGGATAGCGAGGGTATTCATAACAGCATATCCCCCACGGTAGTCAAGACGGACAGGGGTTATGAGATGAGCGTAATCCTCCGCTCCAACATAACCAGCGAGGAGTATCCCGACGGCGTGTTCCACGCTCATCCCGAATTTCACACAATCAAAAAGGAGAGCATCGGTTTAATTGAGGCGCAGGGCCTGTTTATCCTTCCCGGAAGGTTGGAGGCCGAGCTTGGCGAAATAGAGAATATAATCAAGTCAAATTCGCCGTTACCCCCCGAATATGCCCCGTTTAAGCTGGTCTATGATGAGACTAAGGCCATATACGAAAGCGAAAAAATCGATATTCACGAGGCAATGAAAAAGGAGCTTGGCAGTATCTGTTCGAGAATACTTGAAAATACCGCTGTCTTTAAGGACAGACAGCTGACAATTAAATTTATGCAGGATCTGGGGTGCCAATTATGAGTGAGATAAAATACGATTACAAAGTAACTGCTGCGGGCAGAGTTAATATTATCGGTGAACACGTGGACTACTGCGGGGGAAAGGTCTTACCTGCAGCTCTGTCGCTAAAGAATACCGTCTACATCCGCCCCAACGGCACCAATAAAATCAACGTAAGGTGGACCACGTTGCCCGACGAAGTAACGCTTGATATTGACAAGCTTGAAAGCTACAAGGACTTGAAGTACGGCAACTATCAGGCGGGCAGTGCGTTAATGTGGCAGAGGGCAGGGCATAAAATTGTCGGCTGCGATATGCTGCAGGACTGCACGGTGCCTTTCGGAAGCGGTCTTTCATCGTCGGCTGCAATCGAAGTTTCCACCATTGCGGCGCTTGCTGTAGTTGCGGGCGAGGAGTTCGACCCCGTCGACGTAGCCTTAACGGCACAGCAGGCGGAGAGGGAATATGCAGGGGTTAACTGCGGAATTATGGACCAGTACGCCTCTGCCTGCGGAAAGGTAAATCACGCCATACTTCTCGATTGCAAGACGCTTGAAAGGGAGTACGTTCCCGTATCTTTAGGCGATTATTCGCTGGTAATCATCAACAGCAACAAGCCCCACAACCTGGTTGAAAGCAAGTATAACGAACGCCGCAGCGAGACGGAAGAGGCGTTGGAAACGCTTAAAAAGTACGTTGATATCGACTGCCTTGCCGATTTAAACCCCGAAGAATTTGCCCACTACAGCCACGTGCTGAGCGGAAAGGTTAAGGACAGGGCAACCCACGTTATTAACGAATGCGACAGGGTTCGCCTTGCGGTCGAGGCAATGAGAGCGGGCAACATAGAGTTTTTAGGTCTGCTTTTAAACAAGTCTCACGAATCCCTTTCAAAGCTCTACGAGGTTACGGGCAGGGAGCTTGACGCCCTTGCAGCCGCAGCTCAGGAGCATCCCGCATGCGTCGGTTCGAGAATGACGGGCGCAGGCTTCGGCGGTTGTACCATTTCGCTTGTAAAGAGCAGCGCCGTGGAGGACTTTAAAAAGTACGTCTGCGCCAAGTATGAGGAAGCCACGGGCTATAATGCAAAGTGCTATCAGGCAGACATCGCAGACGGCATAACCGTTGAAAAATTATAATGATAACAAAAGCTTTATTCGATAAATATAAGGGTAGGGAGGTATTTCTCTACACGATAGAAAACGCCGATGTCAAAGTCGGCGTTCTCAATTTTGGGGCGACGTTGAATTTCATCAGGCTCAATACCCCTCAAGGCGAAAAAGACGTCATTCTCGGCTACGACTGCGTGGAAGGCTATATAGACGGCAAGTCCTACGCAGGCGCAACCGTTGGCAGGGTAGCCAACAGAATTGCGGGTGCAAAGTTCACGCTTGGCGGTAAAGAGTACCGACTATCCGCTAACGAAGGCGTAAATTGCCTGCACGGCGGTGCGGAGGGGTTCGACAAAAGGTTCTTTGAAGCGGAGGTTGACGGGGATACGTTAACCCTCTCTCTTACAAGTCCCGACGGGGATATGGGGTTCCCCGGTGAGCTTAAATTAAAGGTAGCGTTTACGTTAACGGGCAGGGAGCTAAGCATTAAATATACGGCGATAAGCGATAAAGACACGCTGTTCTCCCCAACCTGCCACGCCTATTTCAATCTGAACGGCGAAGGCGACGTCATGGGCAATACGCTGCTTATCAACGCCTTTTCGTACGTTCCTGTAGATAAAGATCTTCTGCCCTTCGGCGTAGAGGACGAAGTCAAGGGCAGCCCCTTTGATTTTACCTGTGAAAAGGCAATAGGTGAAAACTACGCCCTGCTTGGCGGGGAAACTTACGACTGCAATCTGTGCCTTTACGGTATCTATGCAGCGACGGCAACAGGCGATAAGAGCGGTATTTCCATGGACCTGTGTACTAACCTCCCGGGCATGCAGCTGTACGTGGGCAACCTCAAACCATACAAGGGCAGGGGCGGCGGCCAAGGCTTTTGTCTGGCACCCCAGTTCTTCCCCAATGCGGTTAACATAGAGGATTTTGAAACCCCGCTGCTAAAGGCAAATGAAGAAGCGGTCTACACCATAAAGTATGAGTTTAAATACTGATAATAAAAGAGCTGACGAAAGGTTCGTCAGCTCTTTATCTTTATTCAATGGTAAGGATATCCAAAAATCCTGTAATATCAAATATCTCCATGATGTTCTCGTTCACGCCTACAAGCTTCATACTGCCGCAGGTATTCATCACCTTCTGGGCTTTTAGCAGAATGCGGAGTCCTGCAGAGGATATGTATTCGAGTTCAGTCATATCGAAAGTCAGGTTTTTTACGTTATCAAAAACCGACTCCAATTGCTTTTCAAGTTCGGGGGCAGTCGTTGTATCCAGCCGTCCAGCAATGACTAATGTTACGTTTTGATCATCAATTTTCTTTTCGATTGTCATATCGGTATCTCCTTATTATCTTGATTTTAACGGACTTTAACCGCCGATAACCGTTTCAACGGTCAACGTATTCTTTCCGTCTTTGTATTCATAGCGTACGTCGGACGCCATTTTCTTAACCATAAATATACCCAACCCGCCGATCTCTCTATCTTCAGCGGAGAGCGTTATGTCGGGATCTTTTGCAGAAGTCGGGTCATACTGCACGCCGTCGTCCTCAAACGTAAGCGAAAGTTTTTCGTCTCTGTTTGTTACGGTAAGTTTAGCGTTATTCGCCCCGCTGTAGTTGACGATATTGGAAAATATCTCGTCAACCGCAATCTGCACCTTGGTTGCCGTTTTCATGGGTATCTGCCATTCGTCCATAGCATTTTCGACAAACGCAGTTACCGTCTGTATCGAATCCCTATCGGGCTTTACGCAGATTTCAGTACTCTTGCCCGTACCGTTGAATTGAATGCACAACATGGTGATATCGTCAAACTGCTCCGCGCCATTGACGAAGGCGTCTAAGTCGGATTTAATCAAAGGTAGCAGCTCTGCAGGCGTCTTTTTGCTCTCGCGTGCAAGTACGGCGGCAAGCCTCTTCATGCCGTACTGCTCGTTGTCGGCGTTGGTGGCTTCGGGTACGCCGTCGCTGTACTCAAATATCTTATCGCCCGGTTCAAGCTGAATGGTTCCGCTCTTATAGCGTATGCCGTTCATACCTGCAAGGACAAAGCCCGACTTGACTTTGAACGGTTCATATACGCCGTTCTTACGGCAAATAAAGGGAGTTTCATGCCCCGCATTGACGTAGCGAAGCTCGCCCGTTTTCAGGTTTATAACGCCTTCAAAGGCGGTTATGAACATCTCCTCGCTGTTAGACGCGCAGAGGATGTTGTTGACTTCCGTAAACACTTCGCCGAGGTCTGAGTGAAGCCCCGTATGGTCCTTGATAAGCGTTTTGCCTATCACCATAAATAAAGCTGCGGGAACGCCCTTTCCCGATACGTCTGCAACGACGAATGCAAGATGGTCCTCGTCCACCATAAAGAAGTCGTAGAAGTCGCCGCCGACTTCCTTTGCGGGGTCCATTGTAGCATAGATGTCAAACTCGTTGCGGTTGGGGAAGGGAGGGAAGATGCAGGGCAGCATTGAGGACTGTATCTTTGCCGCAACGTCAAGCTCCGCCCCGATTCGCTCTTTCTCTGCGGTAACGGTCTTAAGCTTTGTGATATATTCGCCTATCTCACGGTACATTGTGGTAAAGCAGTCCGCCAAGTCCTTAATCTCGTCATCCTTTTTAACGATTATTTCAGGCGAAGTCCCGTCCTCGAGATGCTCAACCATATTGAGCGAGGCATCGTTCAACTGTCTTATCGGCGTGACGATACGGCG